>CAYWBX010000628.1:0-2598 GCA_964456015.1 uncultured Hyphomicrobiaceae bacterium
GCGGCCATCCTCGAGATCGTCGAGACCGGCCGCTGGTCGAAGCTCGATCGCCTCACCGGCTCGCTCGATCCCGTCCTCATCCTGCAGACCGTGCCGGGCATCGGTCCGGAGCTCGCCCGGCGCATTCACGATACGCTTCATATCGACACCCTCGAAGGGCTCGAACAGGCCGCCGACGACGGGCGTCTCGAGCATGTCGCAGGGCTCGGACCCCGGCGCGTGCTCGCCATCAAGGGGGCGCTCGCCGAGCGGCTGGGGCATCGACGGTTCAGGCCCTCGAAACCCGGCGCGGCGCCCCCGATCGACGTGCTGCTCGATGTCGATCGCGAGTACCGCACCAAGGCCGCACGCGGCGAGCTGCGCAAGATCGCGCCCAAGCGATTCAATCCATCGAACGAGGCCTGGCTGCCAGTCCTGCACACCCGGCGCGGCGACTGGCTGTTCACGGTCCTGTTCTCGAACACCGAGCGCGCGCACGAGCTCGGGAAGACCGGGGACTGGGTCGTGGCATACTTCCACATCGGCCATGAGCCCGAGGCGCAGTGCACCATCGTGACCGAGACGCGCGGACCTCTCGAGGGGCGGCGGGTGGTGCGCGGCCGAGAAGGCGAGTGCATTGCCTACTATGCCGGTGCGACGGCGGCGAACGACGGCACAAGCGACGGCCGGAAAGGCGCCGCATCGTCAGGTTGACACCTTGCGGCGCGGCCGTTCCCGTCACGGCCCGTCGTGCCGACTGGGGACCCGCTCCGCGCGCGTGCCGCCGCGGGGCGAGCCGCCACATCTCCCGCCGAACGCCCCCAGAGCGAGGTTTCGTTTCTCCTTCGCCTCGTCATGCCAGGTGCAAGCTTGGCCGCAGGTACGGAATCGCTCGTCCCGCTCGGTTCGCGGTGGCGACGCCGCATGCTGCTGCGCTCGTGACCGGACGTTGATGCCGCACACGCGTCATGGGCGAGATCGACGGCGCAATTTCCTGCGTGCACGGATGCCGGCGGGCGACTAGGCTTGACCGCGAGAACACCGTGTGATGCCGGGGAGGGCCGTGATCATGCTCGATCTCATAATTCGCGGCGGCGATGTGGTGACGCCGCAAGGGGTCATGCAGGCGGACGTCGCCATCGCCGGGGAGACCATCGCGGCGGTGGCCGCACCCGGCACCCTCGCCGCCGGTCTTGCCCGGCGCGAGATCGACGCCAGCGCCAAGATCGTGATGCCCGGCGGCATCGATCCGCACGTGCATCTATCGCACGGCTGGATGAAGCCGGACGGCTCGTGGCTGACCACCGCCGGACCCGATCAGGTCGGAAAGGCCGCACTCTTCGGCGGCACCACGACCTTCATCGACTTCGCCTACTGGCGCGACAAGCAGACAGCCCTCGAAGCCATCGAGGCGCGCGACAAGGACTTCGTCGGAAAGAGCCCATGCGACTGGTCCTATCACATCATGCTGCACTCCGAGCCGCCGCCGGAGTTCCCCGGCCAGCTCGCCGAGGCGATCCAGGCCGGACACCCGACGCTGAAGAT
Organism: uncultured Hyphomicrobiaceae bacterium; assembly: GCA_964456015.1. Lineage (GTDB taxonomy): Bacteria > Pseudomonadota > Alphaproteobacteria > Rhizobiales > Hyphomicrobiaceae. The sequence goes on from CAYWBX010000628.1 coordinate 1,525, forward strand.
CTTCACCACCAACATCCTGCCGACCCGGACCGGGCGCATGATCGATTTCGGCGACATCTGGGAGGCGTTCCAGGTGCTCGCGAGGAACGGCGGCCTCGGCGTCATCCACGCCGAGGACAACGACATCGTCATGCACATGTACGCCAAGCTCATCCGCGAGGGCCGCGTCGGCTTCGAGAACCTCTCGCTCGCGCACAACCAGCTCTCTGAAGACCTGTCGTTCCGCCGCGTGCTCAGACTCGCCGAGAACGTGCCCGGCACCGCGCTCTACATGATGCACGTCTCGGCCGGCACGGGCGTGCAGGCAATCCGCGAGTATCGCGCCAAGGGGCTGCCCGTCTACGGCGAGACGCTGCACCAGTACATGCTGTTCTCGGAGGAGGACTACAAGCGTCCGAACGGGCAGATCTATCACACCTATCCCTCGCTCAAGTCGAAGGAGGACCAGCGCGAGCTTTGGGCAGGCACGCGCGACGGCGCTATCCACTGCGTTGCGACGGACGAGCTTTGCTGCTCGCTCAAGGACAAGATCATCGGTGACCGAATCGACAACACCACCGGCGGAAATTCGGGCGTCGAGCCGAGGCTTGCCGTCATGTATACCGAATGCGTGGTGCGGCGCGGCTATACGCTTTCGCAATACGTCGATCTTGTCTCGACCAATGCAGCGAAGATCATGGGACTCTATCCGCGCAAGGGCGCCATTGCGGCCGGCAGCGACGCCGACATCACCATCCTCGACCCGGCGCGGCGCGGCAAGGTGACGGCGGGCGACCTGCACGAGACGGACTATACGCCGTGGGAGGGCCACGACATCTTCGCCTGGCCGGTGACGACGATCCTGCGCGGCAAGGTGATGGTCGAGAACGGGCAGTACTTCGGCACAGGCAAGGACGGCCGCTACCTCAAGCGCAAGATTGCCGCCGACGTGCTCGCCGGAACGGCGCTCTGAGCAAGGCTGGCGCAATCGCCGCGCGAAAGCTCAGAGCGGCGGCGCACATCGCTGCCGCGGAGAGCGCGCCGCGGCGAACATCACCCCGCGGGGCGGCCACGTCCGCAAGCGGCGCTCATGAT
>CAYWBX010000629.1:0-2596 GCA_964456015.1 uncultured Hyphomicrobiaceae bacterium
GCCGGTGGCGATGCCGGTCTCGGCCTCGAGCGATCCGTAGAGCTCCTGGCTGTACTTGGCGAGACGCGTCATGTTGGCGGTGGCGCGCAGCTGCCCGATGAGGCCGGCGGCGTGCCACGTCGTGCCGCAGGTGAGTTGCCTGCGCTCGAGAAGCAGGACATCGGTCCAGCCGAGCTTCGCCAAGTGATAGGCGACGGAGCAGCCGGCGACGCCGCCTCCGATGATGACGACGCGCGTCTTGGCGGGCAAGGTCATGGAGATTGCTCCTGACGACGGCACGGGCTCGGCCACAATTTTCTTATCGGCTCCGGCGCCTGTCCATCGCCAAGGAGGCGTGTCGGGCATCCACCCTCAAGCCGCGAGCCCTCGGCGTCGCGCCGCCGGCACGTGCGCGGGCGCGACGCCTCGACCGGAGCGGGCGGGGCGGTCTACCATCGCCGGACGCGACACGCCGCGAACAGCCGAGCGAGAGCCATGGCACGCCAGATGCACCTCAACCTGTTCATCCAGAGCCGCGGTCATCACGAAGCGTCCTGGCGGCACCCGGGGGCCTCTCCGCTGGCGCTCACCGACATCGACTACAGCGTCGGCATGGCGCGCCGGGCGGAAGCGGCAAAGTTCGATTCGATTTTCCTCGCCGACGTGCTGGGGCTGTGGAACGACGTGCGCGCGACGCCGTTCAACTGGCTGGAGCCGATCACGACGCTCGCCGCGCTGGCGATGGCGACGGAACGGATCGGGCTCATCGGGACGGCGTCGACGACCTACACCGAGCCCTACAACCTCGCCCGGCAGTTCGGCAGCCTCGATCACATCAGCCACGGGCGCGCGGGCTGGAACATCGTCACCACCTGGTCGCATCAGGCCGGCACGAACTTCGGCGGACTGCAGGTCGCACACGCCGACCGCTATGCGCGGGCTGAGGAATACATGACGGTCGTCAACGGCCTGTGGGACAGCTGGTCGGACGATGCGGTGGCCGACGATCGCAAAGGCGGGCTCTACGCCGACCCGCAGCGGGTTCGCGCCATAGACCACACGGGCAAGTTCTACCAGGTGAAAGGCCCGCTCAATCTGCCGCGGCCGCCGCAAGGGCGGCCGGTCTATGTACAGGCAGGCTCGTCGGACACCGGCCGCCGGTTCGCGGCGCGGCATGCGGAGGCCGTGTTCACGGCGCACCTCGAGCGGACGACCGCGAAGGCGTTCTACGATGATCTGAAATCGCTGGTGCGGGAGGAAGGGCGAGACCCCGACCGGGTGCTCATCCTGCCGGGGTTCTCACCGATCATCGCGGCCAGCGAGCGCGAGGCGCAGCGGTATTCGGACGAGCTCAACGCACTTGCCGACGTCGAGATCGGCCGCGCGCGGCTCTCAAACCGATTTGGCGGCCACGACTTCTCGAAGCTGACGCTCGACCGGCCGCTCTCGGCGGATGATTTCCCGCCGCCGGAGACCGTCGAGGCGGCCCGGAGCCGGACGGAGGTGATCGTCAGCTACGTGCGGAACGAGCGGCCGACGCTCAGACAGCTTCTGGCCAAACTCGCCGGGGCGCGCGGACATTTCACCTTCGCCGGGACGCCCGAGCAGTGCGCGCAACTTATGCAGGACTGGGTCGAGAACGGCGTCGCCGACGGCTTCAACCTGATGCCGCCGGTGCTGCCCGAGATGCTCGACGTATTCATCGCGGAGGTGCTGCCGATCCTGCGGCGGCGGGGGCTCTTTCGTACAGAGTACAGCGGCCGGACGCTGCGCGACCATTTCGGGCTGGAGCGGCCCGACGTGCGGTTCCGACGCGACTGAGCGCGGCGCCCGCGAAGGCGAACGAGCGCAGACAAGCGAAGGCCCGCGCGTTGCCGATCGCGCGGGCCAATTGTTCTGCCTGCCTTCAGATGGTCCTGCGCGAAGCAACCCGCGCAGTCATCATGACCGGTCAGGCCTTCTTCGCCGATTTGATCGCCTTCAGAACCTTCGGCGGCGACAGCGGCAGCTCGAACATGCGGATGCCGATCGCCTTGCGCACCGCGTTGTTGATCGCCGCCATCGGCGGACAAATGGGCGTCTCGCCGATGCCGCGCACACCGTAGGGATGACGCGGGTTCGGCACTTCGACGATGATCGTGTCGATCATCGGCAGGTCGGAGGCCACCGGGATGCGGTAGTCGAGGAAGCCCGGGTTCTGGAGCTTTCCGTCAGGCCCGTAGATGTACTCCTCGTTCAGCGCCCAACCGATCCCTTGCGCCGCACCGCCCTGGAACTGGCCCTCGACGTAGGACGGGTGGATGGCCCTTCCGGCATCCTGGATCGCCGTGTAGCGGACAACCGAAACCTTGCCAGTCTCCGGGTCCACCTCGGTATCGGCGATGTGCACGCCGAAGCTCGGGGCGGCGCCCTGCGCCGAGATGGCGCCGACGCCGACGATGGAGCCGCCGGTCTTGCCGGCCACCTTGGCGATATCGGCGAGCGACATCGGCTGGAACTTGCCGGCGTTTTCACCCGCCGGGCGGAACATGCCGTCCTCGAAGGTGACCGCCTCCTCCGGAATCTCCCAGAGCTTGGCGGCGCGGCCGCAGGCCTGCTTGATGATCGCCTGGGCCTG
>CAYWBX010000630.1:0-2595 GCA_964456015.1 uncultured Hyphomicrobiaceae bacterium
CTAAATATCAGCGCACCTGTACGCACAAAAAATGCGGATAAGTGTGTAGGGTGAGAAACGCATTCAAAACCGTGACTGAGAAACCACAGTATTGCATCATGTGGGTCTATGGAGTTACAGGCGTCAGAATCACTTGTCCAATATACAGTGTAATTTGCCTTGAGTCTTTTGTATCGAATGTAGCGGAACTGATAACCGAATAGAAATGCTAAATGGCGCACTGATCGCTTCGGGAATATGAATAACGAGCGCCAGAGCACACTGTTGCGTATCGGAATACTGGCTTTCACAAGTTTACCTTTCCAATCGAAATCGCTATAGGGCCTAACCGCATAACCGTCTGCGGCCCAAGAGCGACATTGCCAAGCAGGTGCAAAAAGAACAACGCCGCCAGGTTTCAACAGACGCTTAATCTCCAATAACGCTTCTTGAAGTTCTGGTATATGCTCATAAACCGTTATAGTCCAAACAGCATCAAACATCTCATCTTCAAAAGGGTAGTGTGAGCCTTTGGCTACCCGGTACGGTTTGTGGTAGTATTTTGCTAGACTTTCTGCAATATCTGTTCCCCAATAATCTTCAACCATATCTTGAAAAAAGCCACCCGATGAGCCTATTTCTAAGCATTTCTTATCCCTTAATTGGAAACGTTCTATGAAAGCACTCAACTCGCGGTAGTAAGAATGAGCATCCGCACGTATTGATTGATAATCATGAGCATAAGTCTCGTGTCTTCTATCGTCGTAAAATGACTTGTATTCTGACATTACTTTCTCCGAAAGAGCCTAACGGCTTGTGTTGCCTGCGTGTGGGTGGGCGTGGATTTGGCTGGGGAGCAGGAAAAACCCGAACGAGGAAAATGCCTGTAAGTCGGGGCGAATCCCACCCACCTGCCCTGAGCTTGTCGAAGGGTCGGCTGCACGCTGTGTTGGGCGGTTTTGTGTTTATCAAGGCAAAAACTGTTGCCATTCTGTCATTGTAACTTCATCGGTTTTGTACACAACCCAATGACCATCTTTCATGTGCAAGTATAAAACAATCTTGAATTCGCCACCAGAATCTTCAAATTTGTTACCTTCATGCAGCCATGTATAAAGTTCCATGCCATGAACGAAGACTTCTGCCTGTTGTTCATTTGTAAACTTTACTTTGAATCGCTCGTAATGCTCTGGAAAAATATTACCGTCAAATGGTTTTAGCCTCCGATAATTTGTTACGATGAATTTTTCGGAATTAATGCCTTTCTCAAAGTTGACATCATTTTTAAGTTCGGGAAAATGTGTCCAAAGTTCTTCAATGTTACTCGTAATTACCGCTTGTTTTCGGTAATAAAAATATTCTCGCAACGCCGGCATTAAGGCAACAAATGTTTCTGGGTCTGGTTCACTAAAACCTGACGCATTCGATGATGTAGTCATACTTGGCAAAGAAGTGGGGGCAGATAAATTATCTGGTGAACATGAAACTAAAAAAATAATAGAGGTTATCAAAATAGTGAAGATTGCGTTTGTTTTCATCATTCTTCTATGTGTGTTGCAATGGACCGCCCAACGGTTGACGTTAGTGGTAATGGGCGGGCGTAGATACGGCTGGGGAGCCAGTCCAAGCATAAAAATGCCTGTAAGTCGGCTGCGCGCTGTGTTGGGCGGTGTTTTCATTGAGCGATACTAACCAATTCATTGTAAAGCATCTCTTCTGTCTTGTTCACTAATCCGACCTTCGGATGTCGAGAGAAACCCGAAAATTGTTTTTCCGATGCTGCCAGTGCCTTTTGCGCAAGTGGTTTTGCTTCCTTTGAGATACCTTCCCGATTCAGAATTATTGCTTTTATGCCGTAAAAATAATACTCTGTTATTGGGAAAACTGTTCCGTTTTTCATCTCATTGAACTCATCCAATATCCGCAACACTTCTTTGTACAACCTGCTGATTTTGCGCTCGATAACAAATGCCCCAAAAGAAAATGGCACATTTGGCTTTACATTCGGAACTTCTCTCATTGCTTGAAGAGCCAGCAAGAAATTTCCTTCGGCTTCACTTACTTTGCCAAGTTTATTTAGACATTCAGCCTTTTGTTCGAGTAATTGCGCTTGATAGATACGTTCAGGATATTCTTCTAAAGCCAAGTTATTTAACTCAAGAGCCGCTGAAATTTCTTTCAGCCGATTAGTCTCGTAAAGATGATAAGCCTGTATTGTGAGATATTGAACTCGGCTCGTCTTTCTGCTCCGTTTTAGATGGGCAAAAAAATCTTCTCTATCACTATCTGTCCATCTTGTTTTGCGAAACCATTCCTGATTACTCATGAACACACCTTGCTAAAATCGTTTGCGAGACACCGCCGAACGGTTGGTTTCACCTGCCGCCGTGATAAGCAAGACACCACTGCTCACCAACCGCCAAATTTACGCAAATCGCGCCCGCATACCCACACCGAAGGCGGTCAGGTGCAAACGGTGTTAGCCGCCTTTTTATTTTTCAGACAGCCAATCTGATAAATTCTGCTTTACATGATGCAAACGTTCTTGTGAAATTTCACCAATTTGTAGTGACCCCAAGCAACTGGACAGAAAAGTGGCGTTTGCTATCAAGTTAA
>CAYWBX010000631.1:0-2594 GCA_964456015.1 uncultured Hyphomicrobiaceae bacterium
CGGATCATGATCGCCCATTCGCTGCCCGACCCGTTCTTTGGTCCGGCGCAGGGATTGCACGGCGCGACATTCGTGGTTGACGTGGCTTTCTTTCGCGAAAAGCTCACCAAGCAGAACGTGGTCGTGGACATCGGCGCGGCGCTCGACGTGCTCAACAAGACGCTGAAGCCGCTTGCCTATAAGAATCTCGATGCCATGCCGGAGCTCAAAGGCAAGCTCACGACGACGGAGTTCTTGTGCCAGTACATCTTCGAGGCCATGGTCGAGGCGGCGCGCTCGGGGGCGCTCGGGGAAGACGGCAAAGGACTTGCGAAAATCCGGGTGACACTGCACGAGACCGATCTTGCGCGCGCCTGGTTCGAGGGGCCCGTCGCCTGATCGCCGCTGCCATGCCGAAGCCCCGGGGACCCGTATGATCACGGCTGCGTTCGTCATTCCCGGCGATATCACCCTGGCGACCGGAGGCTACGTCTACGACCGACGCATCATGGCAGCCATCCCGTCGCACGGCGTCGAATTGCGCCACCTAGCGGTGCCCGGCTCCTTTCCCAATCCGTCGGAGGAAGACCTGGCCGAGACGGCGCGACTGCTCGCCCGCGAGCCAGGCGACCGCGTGCTGTTCGTCGACGGACTTGCGCTCGGCGCGATGCCGGCAAGCCTGCTCGACACCTTGCGCCAGCCGATCGTCGCACTCTGCCATCACCCGCTGGCGCTGGAAGTGGGGCTGGCCGCGGAGCGAGCGGCGGAACTCAAGGCGTTGGAGACCGCGGCGCTGAGGCGGGCGCGGCACGTCGTGGTGACGAGTCCCATGACCCGCCGAATCCTCGCCGCCGACTTCGGCGTCCCGGCCGACAAGATCACCGTCGCCGAGCCGGGAACTGACCCCGCGAAGCGGTCACTCCGGCCGGTTGGCGCGCCCGTTCCGCAGCAGGGCCCGCTGCACCTGCTGGCGGTCGGCTCGGTCGTGCCGCGAAAGGGCTACGACGTTCTGGTCAAGGCTCTGATCGGGCTCAGGGATCGGTCCTGGTTGCTGACCATCGCGGGGCCCTTCGACCGCTCGCCAGAGACGACGGCCGCGCTCAGGGCTGCAGTGGCGGCGGCCGGGCTGTCCGATCGCTTCCGGCTCGTGGGCGCGGTCGGGACGGCGGAACTCGATCGGCTTTACGGGGAGGCGGACATCTTCGTTATGCCATCGCTCTTCGAGGGCTACGGCATGGTGATCGCCGAGGCGATGGCGCGCGGCCTGCCGATTGTGTGCACGACGGGGGGCGCTGCGGCCGAGACAGCGCCGGATCGGGCGGCGCTGAAAGTCCCTCCCGGCGACGCGGCTGCCTTTGGCGATGCGCTCAGGCGCGTCTGCGACGATGCCGGGCTCAGAGCGGCCATGGCGGACGCGGCCTGGGAGGCGGGCAAGCGGCTGCCGCGCTGGTCGGACACCGCGCGTGTGATCGCCGAGGTCATCAGAAGGGTTGCGTCATGAGCGGGTTCTCGCCGGAATGGCTTGCCCTGCGCGAACCGGTGGATCACCGGTCGCGCGATGCGGCACTCGCGGAGGCGCTGGCGCATCGCTTCGCCGGCTCCGACGAGGTCACGGTTGTCGATCTCGGCTGCGGCGCCGGCTCGAACATCCGCGCGACCTTCCGGCTCTTGCCGCCGCGTCAGTCGTGGGTTCTGGTGGACTACGATGCGCGCCTGCTCGAGGTGGCGCGGGAGCGGCTCACGAACTGGTCGGATGCGTGGCGGGCGGACGGGGACCTGGTGCGCCTGCGGAAAGACGGCAAGGCGCTTGCCGTCACGTTTCGACAGGCGGACCTCAACTCCGATCTTCCGCGTGCGCTCGGGAGTGAAGTCGATCTCGTCACGGCTGCGGCGCTCTTCGACCTGTGCTCGCGATCGTTCATCGAACGGTTTGCCCAGGAGGTGGCGGCGCGGGGGGCCGCTTTCTACACCGTACTTACCTACAACGGCGAACAGCGGTGGCAGCCGCCGCATGACGCCGACGCCGCGATGGTCGACGCCTTTCACAGGCACCAGCGGATCGACAAAGGATTCGGGGCCGCGGCCGGCCCGGAGGCGCCGACCGCGCTCGCGGAGGCCTTCAAGGGTTTGGGCTACGCAGTGCAGGAGGGGGATAGCCCCTGGCGGCTCGGCGCAGGCGATGCGCGCCTTCTCGACGAACTCGCCAGGGGATTCGTTGCCGCGGTGGCCGAGACCGGAGCGGTCGCGGCGACGACAATCGCGGCGTGGTCCGCGGTGCAAAGGTCGGGTTGCACGGTCGGGCACACCGATACCCTCGCGGTTCCTCGGGCGGCTTGACGCGGGCTTGCCGATCGCCTCAATCGCAGTCGAGGGAGGAGGACATGAGAGGCGAGATCGGTGAGGTGCTGCTCGGTCTTTACGATGCAGCGGTTGCCGCCGCGCATCCGAACTCATGCCTTGACGGTCACTTGCCCGAGCCGCCCGAGCGTGGCCGTCTGATCATCGTCGGCGCAGGCAAGGCCGCGGCTGCGATGGCGGCCAAGGCAGAGGCGCACTACCGGGCTCGGGGCGCGCTCGCCCGAGTCGCCGGGGTGATGACGCCGCCGCACGGCTAT
>CAYWBX010000632.1:0-2592 GCA_964456015.1 uncultured Hyphomicrobiaceae bacterium
CCGCCATCCGACCGCGATCATCGAGGACGGCGCCCGCATCGGAGAGGGCGTCAGGATCGGCCCCTATTGCGTGGTGGGCGCACATGTCGAGCTTGGCGATGCGTGCGAGTTGATCAGCCACGTGGTCGTCGCCGGCCGCACGCGGATCGGACCGCGCACCCGCATCTATCCCTTCGCTTCCATCGGGCATCAGCCCCAGGACCTCAAATACAAGGGCGAGCCGTCGACGCTCGCGATCGGCGCCGACTGCATCATCCGCGAAGGCGTCACCATGAATCCGGGCACCGAAGGCGGCGGCATGGCCACCATCGTCGGTGATCGCTGCGCGTTTCTTGCGAACAGCCATGTCGGTCACGACTGCCGGGTCGGCAACAACGTTATTTTTTCGAACAACGTCATGCTGGCCGGGCACTGCGAGGTCGGCGACTATGCGATCCTCGGCGGCGGCGCCGCGGCGATCCAGTTCGCGCGCATCGGCGCGCACGCTTTTCTCGGCGGCATGTCCGGCCTCGAGAACGACCTCATTCCCTATGGCATGGCGCTCGGTAACCGCGCCTACCTGTCGGGCCTCAACATCGTCGGTTTGCAGCGGCGCGGCTTCTCGCGCGAGGCCGTGCACGATCTCAGGCGGGCTTACCGCCTCCTGTTTGCGGCCGAGGGCACGCTGAAAGAGCGGCTCGAGGACGTTGCGGTGGAGTTCAAGGATCATCCGATCGTGCAGGAGATCGTCGCCTTCATCCGGGCCGGCGGCAAGCGCTCGCTGTGCACGCCGGCCAATGCTCCGTGACCGTCGAGGCGGGCGCGAGCCCGCTCGGGATCCTGGCCGCCGGCGGTGATCTGCCGATTCGTATCGCGGCGTCCGCACAAGCCACCGGCCGCGACGTACACGTTGTCGCACTGGAAGGTATCGCCGACGCGGGCGTCGCCGCCTTCCCCCATTCCTGGTCGAGCCTCGGACAGGTCAACCGGATTCTCGGCGCGTTCCACGAGGCGGGATGCCGTGAGCTCGTGATCGCCGGCGCCATGCAGCGGCCCGACCTCCTGCGGCTCAAGGTCGATCTTGGCTTCTTCCGTCATCTCGCGACCGTCGCCCGGCTGACGCGGGGCGGCGACGATAGCGTTCTGCGCAGGGTCGTGCGCTTCTTCGAGGCCGAAGGCTTCGCCGTCATTGGCATCGGCGATGTGGCGCCGGAGCTGCTTGCCCCGCCAGGGCAGCTCGGCGCGCACAGGATCGGGGCCGCCGCTGCCGTTGCCATCGAGCACGGCGCGCGCCTGATGACCGCACTCGGGCCCTTCGATGTCGGACAGGCGATCGTGGCGACGGCCGATGGCATCATCGCGGTCGAGGGGGTGACGGGAACCGACGCCATGCTCCGTGAGCTGGCACGGGAAGGCGGCGCGCCGATCGCATCGGGCGGCGTCCTGCTCAAGCTTGCAAAGCCCGGCCAGGAACTGCGCGTCGACCTGCCGACGATCGGACCGACCACCGTCGAGCGGGCGGCGGCGGCCGGACTCGCCGCAATCGCCGTCAGCGCGGGCGCGGCTGTGATCATGGACCGCCCGCGTACGCTCGCCGCCGCCGACGCTGCCGGCCTCGCTGTGGTCGGCGTCGGCACCGGACCTCAGTTTCCTCAGGCTTCCCTGCCCTGCGAATCTCTCGGCCGCAGTCGCGAGGCCGCGCCCATGAAAGTGCACTCCCGGCGCGCGCCGACCCCGGCGGAGCGCCGCGATGTAGCCCTGGCGCGCCGGCTGCTTCCGGTGCTCGCCGGCCATCGCGCGGGGCGTGTTGCGGTGATCGCGGGCGAGCACGTCCTCGCGGTGCCGGCCAGGCTCCCGCTGGAGCGGAGCCTTGCGCCCCTCGGCGCGCGACGGCATTGGGGTCTGCGGGCGCTCCGCCGCCGCATCGGGATCCTGGCGCTCGATCTTGCTTCGGCGTCTGGCGACCTCGATGTGCCGCAGCCGTCGCTCGATCTCGCGCTTTTCCGAGCGGTGCGCGAGGCGCGCCTCGCTGGCGTGGTCTGCCTCGGTGGACCGCTGCCGGAGGCTGTTCGCGCGGATGTGATCGGCTGGGCCAACGACGCGCAAGTATTCTTGATGGCGGAGGCCGGTTGATGGTGGGCAGACCGCCGCTCAAGGTGTTTCTCGTCGCCGGCGAGCATTCGGGGGATGCGCTCGGCGGTCGGCTTATGTCTGCGCTGAAGGAGACCACGGGCGGCGCCGTCGCCTTCCATGGCGTCGGCGGCGAGGCCATGACCGCGGCGGGGCTCGTCTCCGAGTTTCCGCTTGCCGATGTCGCCGTGATGGGGCCCGTCGCGATCCTCAAGGGGCTGCCACGCCTCGTCCGGCGCGTCCACCAGACCGTCGCCGCCGCGGTCGCCGCAAAGCCCGATGTCGTCGTCGTCATCGACAGCCCCGAGTTCACGCAGCCGATCGCAAAGCGCATCCGGCGCCGGCTGCCGGACGTCGCGATTGTCAACTATGTGAGTCCGAGCGTGTGGGCCTGGCGGCCGGGACGCGCGCCGCGCATGGCGCGCTACATCGATCACGTCATGGCGCTCCTCCCGTTCGAGCCGGAGGTGCACCGCCGCCTCG
>CAYWBX010000633.1:0-2587 GCA_964456015.1 uncultured Hyphomicrobiaceae bacterium
CGCAGGATCAGCATGAGGCGGGCGCGATCGCGCCGCGTGTAGGCGCGGGCGATCCCTTTGCGGCCCGGTCGGATGAGCCCGCGGGCCTCGTAGAACCGGATGGCACGAGTCGTGATGCCAAGCTCTTCAGCCAGATCGCCGATCGTGAACAGTTCGTCCGGCGGCCCGTCGCCCGCGAGCCCGGGTTCGGCAGGCGGGGACGACGGGCCGGGCGGCTGCCGCCGACGCTTTCGGGGTGCCTTGGCCGTCATTTTGCCTTCTGCCGCTGCGCCTCCTCGAGCTTCAGCTCCTTCTTGGACAGCTTGCCAATGATCGTCTTGGGCAGCGCATCGCGGAACTCGATCTCGGACGGCATTTCGATCTTGGACAGCTTGGGCTCGAGGTGCCGCAGGATGTCCTCCTTACTGGCGGCGGCGCCGGCCTTGAGCTTGATGAACGCCTTCGGCGCCTCGCCGCGGTAGGCATCCTTGATGCCGATAACGGTGACCTCCTCCACGGCCGGATGGGTGGAGATCGCTTCCTCTATGTTCCGAGGATAAACATTGTAACCTGAGCAGATGATGAGGTCCTTGATCCGGTCGACGATGTAGATGAATCCGTCCTGATCCATGGTCGCGATGTCGCCGGTCCGCAGAAACCCGTCCGGGGTCATCTGCTCGGCAGTGGCCTCCGGCCGCTTCCAGTATCCCTTCATGACCTGCGGTCCAAAGATGCAGATCTCGCCCTTCTCGCCCAAGGGGACCTCGACGGCGGGATCGGCCGGGTCGCGCAGGGAGACGATCGTCGCCGGCAGCGGCTGACCGATCGAGAGCTCCTTCACGGGGCCGTCCAGTGGGTTGATGGTGACGGCCGGCGACGTCTCGGAGAGGCCATACGCTTCGACCACCTTGCACCCAGTCAGCGCCTCGAAGCTGCGTTTCGTCTCGAGCAGCAGCGGTGCGCCGCCGGAAAGGCAGAACTTGAGCGAACGCAGGTCGTAGGACTTGAGCTTGGGATGATTGAGCATGGCGATGAACATGGTCGGCACACCAGCCATGATCGTCACCCGGTTCTTGGTGATGAGGGACAGCGCGTCGTTCAGCACGAACCGCGGCATGAGCACGATCTCGGCCCCCGTTGCGATGGCGAAGTTCATCACGCCCGTCATGGCGAAGACGTGAAAGAACGGCAGGGCGCCGAGCACGCGCTCGCGACCCGGCTCAATCCCCGACACCCAGGCGAGCGCCTGGCGCACGTTGATCGAGACGTTGGCATGCGTGAGCATGGCGCCCTTGGGGGTTCCCGTCGTTCCGCCGGTGTATTGCAGCACCGCCAGGTCGTTCAGCGGGTCGATATCCGGGCGCTCATAGCGACCGTCGTTGTTCAGAACCTGCGCGTCTTCGATGATCCTGGCGGACTGAGCCGACGCTTTCGGGCGGGCGAGTTCGCGGCCCTTGAACAGCCGGAACAGCACCCCCTTGGGGCCCGGCAGCAACCCGGGAAACGAGGCCACGATGGCGCGCGGCAGAAGACCCTCCGCCAGCAGCCGCTCGACCTTGTCGAACAGAAGCTTCAGGTCCAGCGTCACCATAATCTCGGTCTCGCTGTCCTTGAGCTGGAACGCGAGCTCATCGTGGGCGTAGAGCGGATTGAAATTGACCACTGTTCCGCCGGCTTTCAGAATGCCAAAATAGTAAATGATGAACGTCGGCGAATTCGGCAGGAAAAGACCGACCTTGGTGCCCTTTCTGACGCCGAGCTTCTGAAGACCCTTGGCCGCCTTGTCGGCAGCGGTCTTCACCTCGGAGTACGTCATTGTTTTTCCAATGAAGTTCGTGCACGTCGCGGTCGGGAAGCGGGCGCTTGCCTCGTCGAGCAGCCGGTCGAGCGGCGTCGGCGTGAACGTCTGATGCCAGTCGACGCCGGCGGGATACCGCGTCAGCCAAGGATAGCGCAGCGTCCTGCCGGCGGCGCCGGTCTCTGTCTGGTTCCCGATGCTGGCCATGCGCGTGACGCTCCTTGCGGTAGTCTCGGCTCTCCGGTCCGAACCTGTCGGCCGGTGCCTCCCCGGCACTCTGCCAAGTTCGGCGATCGCCCTTCAACACATAATCCGTGCGGCGCACCACTTTCGGGTCCAATTGCCGAAGCGGACGGGCGATCCGCGGTCCGATTGATGAAATCCTGTCGCATCCTGCGTCCGCCAGCGGCGACAGAAGGCGAAGTCATGCGGCTTAAGCTGGCACAGAGCTTGCTTTTCCGACCCGGATCGTCGCTTCTGGACGCGCGGGACGTTTACGGCTATCAGACGGCGAGCCTTGCCCCGTTTCCGGGGCTGTTCTAGCAAGACCCCGATGTAGATCGGCTCCAGCCGCGCGGCCGGCCACAGGAGCAGGAGAGCCCAATGGACGAAACGACCGTCAAGATTATCGACATCCTCAAGAAGCACATGAAAGAGCCCCGCGACGACATCACGACGGAGACGGCGCTCGCCGACCTCAAGATCGAGTCGATCGATTTGGCGATGATCGTGTTTGAGCTCGAGGATACCTTTGGAATCGAGATCCCCTATAACGCCAACGAGGAGGTGGAGGACTTTGCCACCGTCGGT
>CAYWBX010000634.1:0-2584 GCA_964456015.1 uncultured Hyphomicrobiaceae bacterium
TCAGCGCCTCGATGCCCTTGATCGGCTTGTCGAAGAATGTGAGCGAATGCTGCCTCTCAAGGCGCGACCAATCGGCCATCGAGCGTGCGACATTCTGGTAATCGTCGAGAATGGCAATTCTGGCCATGGCTCACTCTCCAGCCGAGGGCGGTGGCTATTCGCGGGTCGTAATTATTGATCAGAGCACCCGTTGCAGCGCGCGGCAAGCGTCTGTCGCCACGAATCACCCTTGGAACTGCAATGGAATGACCCGTCCCCCGCGCTTGATAGTCATTTGCCACAGCCGGCGTCGCTGTCGCAGCGCCTGCTCGAGGGTTGCGACGCCGTCTATAAGGTCATCCCCGACCGTCAGGATGAGATCACCCGGCCGAAAGCCCAGTCTCTGAGCGATCGAACCGTTCCGGATCTGCAGGACGACGACGCCGACGTCATCATCCAGGTTCAGTTCGTCCGCGAGCGCCGGCGAAAGGTTTGTCACGCGGGCGCCGTCGAGAGGATGTTGTCCGGCAAGGTTCCGGATGTCGGCCGGGTTGCCGCGAGGCGTCGGTCTGAGGGCGATCTCCACAGGAAGGCGGCGCCCTTTTCTGACGACCTCGAGGCGAGTCCGTCCGCCCACGCCTCTGGTTGTCATGCGGTAGAGAGCCGCCCTCGGATCCGCCACTTCGAATCCGTCGACGGAAACAATGACGTCGCCAGGCTCCAGCCGTGCCTCTGCGGCGGGGCTTGCCGGAAAAACCCGCGTAATGACGGCCCCTGTCGCGCGATCGAGCCCCAGGGCTTCTGCTACCTCGCGGCTCACGGTGTCGAGCTTGGCCCCGAGCCACGGGCGTTCGACTTTGCGCCCGGTGAGCGCGCTGTCGGCGAAGAGGCGGACGAGATTTGACGGAATGGCGAAGCCGATTCCGTGCGATCCACCGGAGCGGGAGTAGATTGCCGTATTCAGACCGACGAGCCGGCCGGACATGTCCACGAGTGCGCCGCCGGAATTTCCGGGATTGATCGCGGCGTCCGTCTGGATGAAAACGGACGCGTCGGACTTGCCGATCTCGGAGCGCGCCACGGCGGACACGATTCCCTGCGTCACCGTCTGGCCGACGCCGAAGGGGTTTCCGATCGCCAGAACCAGATCACCGACCTCCACTTTGTCGCTGTCCTCGAACTCGAGAAACGGCAGCTTTCCTTCGACTCCGACGAGTCTGAGCACGGCGACGTCCGACTTTTCATCCAGTGTGATGATCTTTGCCTCGAACTCGCGCTTGTCGGCGAGCACGACGCGGATCTCCGCCTGGCCGCCGATCTTCACCACGTGGGTATTCGTGACGACGAGGCCGTCGGGCGAGACGATGACCCCGGACCCCAACGAGCTTTGGACCCGCTCCTCCGGCATCCCGAAGAGCTCTCCAAAGAAGCGGCGAAACACTGGATCATCGAGCGGGATCTGGGGACGCTGCGTCTGCTGCTGGCGGCCGCGTACATAGACGTTGACGACCGCAGGGGCGGCCCGCTTCACAATCGGCGCGAACGAGAGCCGGATCTGCGCGCGCGCTTCAGGCGCCGCGCGCTCTTGACCTGAAGTCGGCACCGCCATGCAGGCGGCGAGCACCGCGATCGCGCACGAAGCAAGGATCTTGCTGGAAGAGGGGATGGGCATTCTGTCCGTCCGCATCATGTCCTGAAGCAGTCTTGACAGGCCGCCTCTGCGGCCATCGTGGTTGGCGAGCGGCGCACGCTTCGGCTTCTAACACGATCCCATGCGGCTGCAAGATGCGAGGGACGTCAACGGCGGCCAGGACGGCGGCGGGTTGCGTTGCGCGACGGCGGGGGCGCTGAGAAATCCCTCGCGCTCAGACAAAAAACCTCCGCATGACTATCGGCCGTGTCCAACCAGACAAACGGCAGTTCGGGAAAGCTTGCCTCCAGCTCAGCGCGCGCCTGGCCGATTTCAACGACCAGATACCCCTCCGATGCGAGATGCTGCGGGGCCTCGGCAAGGATTCGCCGGATGACCGCGAGGCCGTCCGCGCCGCCTGCGTGGGCAAGCCTTGGCACGGCGGCATGCTCCGGCGGAAACTGCTGGACGCGATCCTCCGGTACATAAGGGGGATTGGCGAGAATGAGATCGTACGTGCGTCCGCCGAGCGCGGAAAAAAGGTCGGAGGCAATGAGCTCGATGCGGTCGGCGAGGCCGTAGTCGGCGACGTTGCGGCGTGCGACGTCGAGCGCGTCGGGAGAGATGTCGACCGCGTCGATCCGGGCGCCGGGAATGGCCATTGCGGCCAGGATGGCGAGGGAACCGCCACCGGTACACAGATCGAGCACTCGCCGCATGTCCGCTGGGTCAAACGAGAGCGGGGAGACGTCGTGGTCCGGCGAGTCCATGGTCTCGCAGATGAGCTCTCCGATGAACGACCGCGGCACGATTGCTCGTTCGTCGACGTAGAAGCGCCGGCCGCGGATGTAGGCGCGGTTGACGAGATATGGCGCAGGCTTGCGCGTCTCGATGCGGGCGTCGATGAGGCGCGCCAGTCGCCGTCGTTCCTCCATGACGAGACGGGCATCGAGCCAGGGCTCCAACTCCTCGATC
>CAYWBX010000635.1:0-2574 GCA_964456015.1 uncultured Hyphomicrobiaceae bacterium
GGTCACCGCGATGCCGTTCCATGGTCACACCCCGGGCCATACCGGCTATCTCATCAGCTCGAACGGAGAGCAGCTTCTCATCTGGGGTGACATCGTGCACGTTCCCGAGGTGCAGACGGCGCGCCCCGAGGTGTGCATGGCCTTCGACAGCGACACGGGTGCGGCCGAGGCGACGCGCCGCCGCGTCTTCGACATGGTGGCGACCGACAGGCTGCTCTTCACCGGAATGCACCTGCATTTCCCCGGCTTCTCGCGGCTCGTCAGAAGCGGCAGCGGCTACCGCCTCATTCCCGCTGCCTGGGAGCATGCGCTCTGAGGCGGCAGCGCGGATGTCTGCCACGATTTCGTCCGACAATGCGGGAAACGTGCTCGATGTTCTGCGTCGCCTGCACGCCGATTGTCCAAGGATCACGCAGCATCGTGCTGCGCCTGCGCGGGCGACCGGTGTCGCGGCTGAGACCATTTGCGCACGCCATGATCTCGATCGGACCGGACTGCTGACGCGAGGGGCGCCGACATAAAGGGGGACCCATGAAGCTCTTTGCCGGACTCAATCCCTGGATGCTGCCGCTGGCCGCGGCCGTGAGCTTCCTCTTCGGCGGCGTCTGGTACGGGCTTCTCGCCAAGCCCTGGATGACCGCCGCCAAGCTGACCGAGGCCGAGATCAAGGGTACGGGGGGGCCATCGGCGACGCCCTTCGTCATCACCTTCATCGCTCAGGTCGTCATGGCCTGGATGCTGGCTGGCCTCATCCTGCATCTGGCGAAGGCGGGCGTCGCAGCCAACCTGCGCAACGGCGCGAAGACGGCGGCCTTCATCTGGCTGGGATTCGTCGCGACCACTCTCGTCGTCAACCATCGCTTCCAGATGAAGAGCTGGGCGCTGACCTTGATCGACGGCGGCCACTGGCTCGGCGTCCTGCTGATCCAGGGCGCAATCCTTGGCGCCTGGGGGCTCGCCGGGTCATGATCTCTGCCGTACCGCAGACAACATTTCGTCGAGGCCGGCGCGGACCGCACCAGAGGTGTCATTTGTGGAGCCAGCCCCAATGCCCGATGCGAACCTGACCGCTGGCGGCGCGTTGCTCCGTCGCCTCAAGATTTTAGGGATCGATTTCGTCCTCGGAAACGCCGGAACGGATTTCCCTCCGCTCATCGAGGCGATGGCCGAGGCCCAGCAGCGCGGCCATGCGCACGAGTTCCCGGAGCCCGTCGTCGTTGCGCACGAGCACGCGGCGATGAGCATGGCGCACGGCTACTACATCGCCACCGGCAAGCCGCTCGCGGTGATCGCACACACGAACGTCGGCCTCGCCAATTGCATCATCGGCGGCATCAATGCCGCATGCGACCGGGTGCCGATCCTTCTCTTCTCAGGGCGCACCCCGATCACCGAGCGCGGCCGGCCCGGTTCGCGGTCGATCCCGATCGGCTGGGGCCAGGAGATGCGCGACCAGGCCGGAATGCTGCGCGAGCTCGTCAAATGGGACTATGAGCTGCGCTTTCCCGAGCAGGTGCCGGAACTCGTCGATCGGATGCACGCCATCGCCCTCTCGACGCCGCCCGGTCCTGTCTACATGAGCCTGCCGCGAGAGGTTCTTGCCGACGCCTGCCCCGGAGGGGAGGTCGCGCGACCCGTCACCATGCGGCCCGCTGCGGCAACGACCCCGCCGGAGCGCATTCGCGAGGCCGCCGGCCTGATTGCCGCCGCCAGGCATCCTGCGATCTTCGCGCAGACGGGACCGCGCACGCGATCCGCCTTCGAGACGCTCGCGACGCTCGCCGACCGGTGGGCCATCCCCGTCGTCCAGTACTGGGGGACACAGCCGGCGATTCCGACGCGGCATCCGATGTGGGCGGCAAGCGAGCCGGCGCCATGGCTCGAGGAGGCCGACGTCGCACTCGTTCTCGACAGCCTCGTTCCCTGGAACCCGGACACGCACGCGCCGCGTCCAGACTGCAGGATCGTCCAGATCGGCCCGGACCCGCTTCACGCCCGCTTCCCGGTGCGCAATTTCCGCACCGACCTGGCGCTGGTTGGAACGCTGGAGGACATCGTGCCGGCGCTCGCCGCAGCGATGCCGGCCAACCCGCCGGAGCATGTCGCGCACCGACGCAGTGCGATTGCCCGGAGAACCACGGACATCCTTCGCCGGATCGACGCCGCAGCGGAGGCTGGCGGCGGCGCGCCGATGAGCAAGGCCTGGGTGGCGCGCTGCCTCTCGGACGCCTTGGCGTCGCGCCCGGGCGCGACCGTCGTCTCGGAACTCGGCGTACCGATGGACCCCATGCGTCTCGACCAGCCGCTGTCGTTCGTGCAGGCGCCGCACGCTGGCGGCCTCGGATGGGGATTTCCGGCCGCCCTCGGCATTCAGCTCGCCGACCGCGACCGGCTGGTCATCGCCGCCGTCGGCGACGGCTCCTACATCTTCTCCAATCCGACGGCCTGTCATCAGCTCGCCGAGGCCTTGCGGCTGCCGGTGCTCGTTCTGATCCTGAACAACGCCGAATGGGGGGCGGTGCGCCGGGCGGTGAACGCGATGTATCCGGGCGGGGCGGCGGCCAGGGCCAACCG
>CAYWBX010000636.1:0-2572 GCA_964456015.1 uncultured Hyphomicrobiaceae bacterium
GGCTGGCCCCGATCGGGGTTCGAAAATGGATTCTCAAAAATCTGCTCGCGATCGGCGCCAGAGCGCTTCGTATTCCCGTTCGCCTGTGAATGCCTATTCATCGTATACGTCGGCCGTTGAATACGACCGGTGGTTCGATACCAACGTGTACGCGTTTCAATCCGAAGTGGAAGCGATCCGGCGGTGGATCCTTCCGAACCGACGCGGCATCGACATCGGGACCGGGACGGGGCTGCTCGCCTTCCTGGCGGCGAAGCTCGGGGCCAAGAAGGTCTATGCCTACGAGGCCGCCGAAATCGGTGCCGTCGCTGAGCGGCTCAAGACCCTCAACCGGATGCGCAACGTCGAGCTGATCCCGGGCCGCTCGACCGATATCATCGACCCTCCGAGGGGCGACATCGTGGTCACCGAGACGCTCGGCAACTTCGCGCTCGAGGAGTTTCTGGTGGAGACCATGAACGACGCGCGGGCGCGGCACCTGAAGGCCGGCGGCGTGCTGATCCCGCAAGGTGTGGTCCAGTTCGTGGCACCGGTCACGGCATCGCGACTGCGCGATGAGCTGTGCGCCTGGGACCGGGTCGGATACGGGCTCGACTTCACGCCGGCGCGGGTGATGAGCCTCAACAATGTCTACATCCGCAGGATCGGACCTGGCGATCTTCTGGAGGGAGGACGGACGGCGGCCGTGTGGGACACGGTGGATTTTCGTGTCTCGAACCGCCAGACCCGCAAGGGTGAGGCCCGCTGGACGCTGAAGCGGGGCGGCCGCGTCCACGGCCTCGCGGTCTGGTGGAAGGCGACGCTGGTGGAAGGCGTCGAGCTCGCGACATCGCCCCTTGCCGAGCCGACGCACTGGGAACAGCTCTTCTTTCCGGCACTGGAGCCGCTGCAACTTGCGGCAGGGGAGACCCTGAAGGCGGAAATCCGAACCCGCTCGGGCTTTGATGCAGGGACTGACATCGCCTGGTCGCTTGCGGTCGTGTCGGCCGACGGGAAGGAACGGGGGCGGCAGGCGCTGTCGCTCGCCAAGGGATTCCTGCCGTAGGTTTTGTCGCAGGCGCCCATTGATCCGGGTCAACGGCGGCGGATCGCGGTCGCCGCAAGGTTGCGGCAATGGCGATTATGGGACCATCGGCAGATCTGCGGAGAGCCAACATGCGCGAGGCAGTCGAGGCAAAAGATGCGACGTCGGCGTTCGAACGGTTCACGGGATGGGTCGCTGAGCGCATCCGGAAGATGCAGCAGACCAGCGAGCTCGATCACATGCCGGTCGAGGAGGTGGCGCGGCTCGCGCGCGATCTCGGCGTATCCGAAGGCGACCTCGAGCGGCTTGCGCGCGGCAGCGATGATGAAGCTCTGCTGCTCATGCGCCGCCTTGCCGTGCTCGGCATCGATGCCAAGGAGCTCGCGGCGGCGGGTTACATGCGTGACCTGCAGCGCACGTGCGCGCTCTGCGATTGCAAGGAAATCTGCGTGCACGATCTCGAGGCGCGGCCCGAGAGCGATGAATGGCAGAGCTATTGTCCGAATAGCGACATTCTGACGGCCATTCCCCGCAAGCCGGCATAGCCTGTCTTGGGTTGGGCGAGGCCGCAACTGGCGTCAGCCACGCGAACGATGGCGCCGCGTCCACTGGCCGAGGGCGGCGAAGGCAACGCCTGCGAGCGTGGCGAGGATGAGCACGCCGGCAAGCAAACGATGGCGCGGCGGCGTCACGGAAAGCGTCATCAGAAGCCAGGCAAAGGCGGTGCCGGCAAGCCCCGCAGCGAAACCGGCGACGATCGCCTTCTGCGGCTGATCGGCGCGCCGGCCGAGCCAGTAGCCGACGAGCACGGTCGCCGGATTGAGCAGCGCCAGCATCACAACGTCCTTGATCGCATCCGGCATGGCGATGGGTCAGTCCTTGGCGCGGGCCTGCGCCTCGATCTCGTGGCGCAGCTTCTCTTCCTCGTACTGGATGAACCAGCCGATCATCTGGCGCCACAGCGCCTCGCAGAGGTCCGGCGGAACACCCTTCTCGGCCGCCTTGGCGCGAACCTTGTCGATGACCTGCTGGTTTCGCCACGGCACGTTGGCCTCCTGCTTGAGGCCGAGCTTGATCTGCCAGGCGCGCTCCACGTACCCGAACCGTTCCGCAATCATCTCGACGAGGGCAGTGTCGCAGCGATCGATCTCAACGCGGACCTGGGACAGGTCGGCGCAATCCTGGGGCAGGCGCTTGGTCATCGCAAACTCGTATCGGCAGGTTGATCCTGCCGGCCTGTGTAGCACATTCCCGGATTGTGCAGCCGAGACGAGCTGCACTCTCGGTCATTCGCAGTAGCTGCCTCCCTTGCGCTCGGCAAGGTCGATATGGAAGTGATTGCGGTGCGCCTCGTTGGCCTCCGGTCCGAGGTTTGTGCCGAACGCCTTGCACGCCGAGGCGTGCAGCCGCCGCAAGAACCGCGCCTTGGCCGACGTCGCGCGTGTCGGGCCGGCTCCCTCTTTCGCGATCGCCGTTGCGCCGCGCGCCGGCGCCTCGTGCCTCACCGGAGCGGACTGCTCGGCGGCCTTCGGACCTCCAAGCCGCGCC
>CAYWBX010000637.1:0-2570 GCA_964456015.1 uncultured Hyphomicrobiaceae bacterium
GCCCATAGCAGGCGGGGCCCGGCGTTGCCCCCGCGCTCTCAGGGCCGACGTGCAGAACGCCTCCCGCATCGACGCGCGCGATCGAGCCGCCGCCGGCGCCAAGGGTCACGATATCGAGGCTCGGCAGCGCGATCCGCTGGCCTGCGAGGCTGCGCTCCACCGAGATGCCGGGGGTGCTCGCCCGGATGAGCGAGATGTCGGTCGACGTGCCGCCCATGTCGAAGGGAATGAGGTTTACGGTCTCGGTCAGTCGCGCCGCATAGCGGCTTCCGGCGACGCCTCCGGCCGGGCCCGAAAGCACGGTGGCCGCCGCCAGCCGGACCGCCTCCTCGACCGGCGCGACGCCGCCGTGCGAGAGCATGATATAGATCGGACCGCCGTAGTCGGCCGTGCGCAGCCGCTCGACGAGGCGCCGCATGTAACGATCGACGATCGGTCCGACGCAGGCGTTGACGACCGTCGTCGAGACCCGCTCGTACTCCTTGATCTGCGGATAGACGTCCGACGAAGCCGTGACGTAGACGCCCGGCATGGCGGCACGCACAACCTCCGCTGCGCGGCGCTCGTGCGCCGGATTCTTCCAGGCGTGCAGGAAGCAGATGGCGACCGCCTCTACGCGCTGTTGCTCGAGCGTCGCGATGGCGGCCGAAAGCGAAGCCTCATCGAGCGGCTTGAGCACGCTGCCGTCCGCACGGATGCGTTCGACGACGCCGATGCGGCGCGCGCGCGGGACCAGCGGGGTCGGTGCGGCAAGGCGCAGATTGTAGCGGTCTTCGGGCTTCAGCCCCTCCCGCATTTCGAGAATGTCGCGATGGCCCGCGGTGGTGATGAGCCCGACACGGGCGCCCTTGCCTTCGAGCAGAGCGTTCGTTGCGACCGTCGTCCCATGCACGATGCGGTCCGTCGCCCCAAGAAGTGCTCCGCGCGCCACACCAAGCGCATCCGCGAGGACACCCAGTCCGTCCATCACGCCGAGCGAGGGGTCTTCGGGTGTCGAGGCGGCCTTGGCGAACGTGCAGGCGCCGCCGTCGTCGACGGCGACAAGATCGGTGAAGGTGCCGCCGACGTCGATACCAATGCGATACATGAGCAGGACCTAGCTGTTGCCGTTGCCGTGGCCTTTCGTCACGAAGCCGTTTGCCAGATCGGCCGCGCGGGCTTCGGCTGCGCGTTCGCGAGGATCGCCCCAGCCGCCGCCGCCGCCCGACTTGACGATCAGATGGTCGCCAGGATTGATGACGATGCCGACTTCCTTGGTCGCGAGCACGCGTTCGCTGCCATCGGCCGCCCGCAACATGTAGTGATGCGGGGCTCCGTCGCGCCCGCCGAGCATGCCCCGCGCGCCGTGCCGGACGCCGTCGCCGGCCGTGTTGCCGACCGCCGGCTTCGCGACCTCGATGCGCATGTCGAGCTCGCCTCCCGTGCCGCCGCGGAACTTTCCGTCGCCGCCCGAATCGGCCCGGAACTCATGGTGCAGGAACAGGAAAGGGAAGCGCACCTCCGCCACCTCGATGCTGCCGAACTTGATGCCGCCAGCCGAGTGCCACTCGCCGACCGAATTGTAGCCGTCGCCGGCGATCGAACCGCCGCCGCCGGGCCGCGCCTGGAACAGGTGCCAGATGAAGGCCTTTCCCGAGCGCGGGTCCTCGCCTTTGATGGCGATGCGAAAGCGGCGCCCCCAGCCCCCCATGACGCGATCCGGGCACGCCCCTGCAAGCGCGACGACGATCGCCTCGACGATCTCGTTCGAGCAGTGGCTCGTGCAGAGCGTCACCGGCCGGCCGTCGTTGGCCCACACGATCGTTCCGGGCCTGGCCTTGACCGAGAGTGGCCGCATGGAGCCGTCGTTCTTCGGGATGTCGGGGTCGATCAGATAGAAGAAGGCCATGGCGACCGCCGACTGCATGTTTGCGTGCGAAGAGTTGACGAAGCTCTCCGCCTCCGCGTCCGACTGCGTGAGGTCCACCTCGACATTGCTGCCGGCAACCGTGACCTTGGCGCGGATGGCGATGTCGGTGCGGCCGCGGCCGTCGTCGTCGAGCCACGCCTCGCCGTAATAGACACCGTCCTGCCATCCCTCGACGATGGCGCGGGCGCGGCGCTCGGCGCCCTCGAGCATCCGTTCGATGGCCGCTTCGAGCGTGCGCCAGCCGAGCTCGCCGACAAGCTCACCGAGGCGCTTCTCGCACAGCTTCGCCGAGCCGATCATGGCGGCGAGGTCGCCGCGAAAGTCGCGCGGATGGCGAACATTGATCGCGATCATGCGCAGCACGTCCTCGCGCGTCCGGCCCTGATCGCAAATGCGCAGCGGCGTGATGCGGATGCCTTCCTGATAGATCTCCGTGGCGGCCGGATTGTAGGCGCCGTGCGTCGATCCGCCGATGTCGCTCATGTGCGCGCGGTTGATCGACCAGAAGACATGCCGGCCTTCGGCGAAAACCGGCACGAAGACGGTGACGTCCGGCAAATGGTTGCCGCCGTGATAGGGATCGTTGAGCAGAAAGACGTCGCCCGGCCAGATGTCGCCCGCAAAGGCCTCGGAAACCGCTCGCGCGGCATAAGGCAGCGCG
>CAYWBX010000638.1:0-2566 GCA_964456015.1 uncultured Hyphomicrobiaceae bacterium
CTGCAGCTGCAACCGGATGTCGTGAAGATCGACGTTCAGGGGCATGAATACCAGGCCGTCAAAGGCGGCGAGCAGACATTCCGTCGTGCTCAGCCGATCACCATCATTGAGACCCCGGACAGCCGTGTTGTTGAACTGCTAGCAAGTTATGGCTTGCTGCCATTCCGCTACCACGCAGCGCATCTCGCCCCGGGCGACACAAGCGGTCTCAACACCGTGTTTCTCGGCGCAAGGGACCGGCAACGCTTCGCAGCGCTTATCCGCGAATAACGCCGCAAGATCGGGCGGCGGACCCGGCTCACGAGTGGCGGCAGCAAGGCGACCAGCACGTTTCCTGGCCGCACGGCAGAAACGGCGGTCACCGCTGGCGGCGCAAACTCCTTGCTCCTTGAACCGAGCATTAATCATACCGCGCGAACGGCGCATTCGTTTCTGGTCGATTGAAACACCGTGGCTATGCTTCCGCCGGGAGGCCTTCGGGCGACGCGGCCGCACCCCGGTCCGCCGCGACAAGGGAAGGCGAAGTCTGCGACCGGAGAAACAGCGTTGACGCTTCAACAGGCAGCGATCAAGTGGAAGCCCGGTGAGGGTCGCCCTGGCGCGCTTGCCGCCTCGGGCTTGCTGATTCTCGTCTGCCTCACGGCGTTGCTGCCCTGGCGGGCGCACCTGGTCGGCCCGCTGTGCGCAATCCTCGAAGGCCGCTTTGTCCGCGCCGGGGATCTCGAGTGGGGCAGGATCACGGGGCTTATCGTGCTTGGCGGCAGGGACGAGCGCCTGCATGAAGCCGGCCGCCTGGCGCGTCAGCATTCGCACCTGAAGATCTTCGTCAGCGGAGCCGGGCCTGAGGCGCAGGTCTGGCGTCAACTCGGCCGTGATATCGATCCCAAGCGGGTCGTGATCGAGACCCTATCCCGCAACACGTTCGAAAATGCGATCAACAGCCATCGCCTGATCGCGCCGCAGTCAGGCGAACGCTGGCTGCTGGTGACGTCGGCGCTCCACATGCCGCGCGCGGCCGGGGCGTTCCGAAGAGTTGGATTTGCTGTCGAGGCCTGGCCCGTCGACGATCGCCCCCAAAAAGTCAATGACGCCTGGGAGCTCGTCTGGCACGAGTGGCTTGGTCTCGCCTGGTACTGGCTGCGCGATCAGAGCGAGGCGCTCCTGCCGGGACCCGGCCCGGCTCTCGCTCAGGCACCGCGCTAGGGTCGCAGGCGCTCGTTCACTCCACTTTCCTCGCTCCGTCGCGATCGCTGTTGCCGGACCAGCAACACAAAGTGGGGGATCTGATGGGTAGCGAAAGCTAGCGCGACGGGATTTCGGCGACGGCTCCAAAGGGCACCTTGATCCGCACGGGCCGATTGAGCAGTTCCATCAACACGACAAGTCGATTTCGGCTGTCCATCTCGACGATGGTCGCGATGAGACCGTCGAAGGGGCCGCTCGCGAGTCGGACCTGCTGTCCGAGCCGCAGGGGCGCGGCCGGCAGAACGATGGCGCCATCAAGCTCCCGCACTTGCAGGGACTCGATGAACCCGTCGGGGAGAAAGCTCGGCGCGCCTGCGGCTTGCACGACCTGGCGCACGCCATAGGTCGACAGACAGGATCGCCAGCGCGGAAAGTCGCGGTCAACCGCGGCAAAGACATAACCGGGAAACAGCGGGCGCAGCACGTCGCTGGTTCGGCGGGCGTGGCGGATACGCTTGCGCAGCCGGGGGCAGTACACCTCGAACCCTTGCCGTACCAGGTTGGCGAGCGCGATTTCCTCCTTGTTCGGGTGCGTGTTGATGACAATCCAACCCGCGGTCGACGGCCCGTCGCACCTCATCAAGCCCCCCACGCGTGATATCAAGAGCCGGTGGCTATCTCCGGGTCCTTCTACAGCACCAGCGCTGACGTGGTAAACCTCGCTCTTCCCCATCTCGGCGGCTGGATGGCCGAGAGCCGTGTGGCAGATGCCGGACCGTCGCTGCAGCCAGGGAGCCCGACCGGCCGGCGCGAGGAATGGATGCCGTTCAATATCGCGCATAGGTGTTGATGAGGTCGACGGCGGCTGCGTGCGAACCGAGCGCGCCGGCAGCAACGGTCGGGGTATGCGGCCCTGTCGCGCCTATGAATCCCAGATAATCGATGCCGCTGCCGGTGTCGTAGGCGAGGATCCGGGTCTGCACGGTCGTGGGCTGGCTCTCGAACGCGGCCCTGACGCCGGCCACCACGGCGGCCGCATCGCCTTTGGCGAGCCCGCGGAAGCGGACGATCGTGACCCGCGCCGTTGCGGCGGTGATCGCGCCACCGCCATGGATCTGCTCGCCGGCCGCGCGGTAGACTCGGACGCGGCTCGTCACGCGCCGCGTCCATGGGCTCGAGTTGGCATGCGCCACCTTGAGATAGGCGGGAGAGTCGAGAACGTCCGCGCTCGCGAGATCGTACATCGCGAGGTATTTCGGATGGCCGTCGAGACAGACGAAACGCATGGCCGTGAGGAAGCCCGGAACGGCGAGGCGCTCGGGCAGATGCTCGGTGTCGTACCAAGCGTTGAACTCGTCCTCCAGCGTGGGCGACTTCATGG
>CAYWBX010000639.1:0-2564 GCA_964456015.1 uncultured Hyphomicrobiaceae bacterium
CCACTATTGACACCTATCCACGATTCGTGGACAATTACCTCAAATGGACAAACACCCCCTAGCCACAGATCGCACCTTGCTCGACGCCGCCCTTACCAGACTGGCCGCGTGGGGACTGGCGGCTGAAATCATTAGGCTCGAACCCACGCTCGGACGAGGCCGCGCCGACGCATTGGTGCGAATCCGGCATGGGGGGCAGGAGGTGCTTTACGCCGCCGAGGTTAAGCGCGGCCTGCGCCCGGCCACATTGGGCGGCGTGCTCCTGCAGCTTGCACGCTTGGGTGACACCGCGCTGCTCGTGGCCGACTACATCACACCGCCACTGGCCCAGGAGCTCAAGACTCGCGGAGTCGCGTTCATCGACACGGTGGGCAACGCCTATCTCGACCGGCCACCACTGTTCATCTGGGTCAAGGGTGAGAAGCCGTTGACGCGCCTGGAGGCGCCACAGGAAACCGGCCGGGCATTCCGGGCCAGCGGTCTTCGAGTACTGTTCACGCTCCTGTGCGATCCGGCACTCGCCGATCGGCCCTACCGAGAAATCGCGCAGCGTGCCGGGGTCGCGCATGGCACGGTTGGCTGGGTCATGGCCGAGATGCCCAAGATTGGCTACGCGGCGCAGGTCGGCGGCAAGCGGCGGCTCATACAACCCGAGCGTCTGTTGCAGCAATGGGTCGATGCCTACACACGAACTCTGCGGCCGAAGCTGATGCTCGGTCGCTATCGCGCGGAGACGTTGGATTGGTGGGCAACGCTGGATCCGCTCAACTACGGCTTAGTGCTTGGTGGCGAGGCTGCCGCCGCGAGGCTAACGGAAATCCTGCGCCCCGGCACGCTGACCTTCTATGGTCCGAAGACAGAACCACGACTGCTGCTGGACCAACGTCTGAAGCCGGACCCCGCAGGCAATGTCGAGTTTCTGAAACGCTTCTGGGCGTTCGAGAACGACCCTCCCGGAATCGCTCCGGTGGTTCTCGTCTACGCCGATTTGATCGCGACCGGTGATGCGCGATGCCTTGAGGCGGCAAAGCAACTAGAAGGTGGGATTCTTGCTCGACTTGGCCGATGAGCCTGGCTTACGCTGGCTTGCCGCTGTTGTAGCCGACTTTCGGGAGGCTGCGCCTGGCGTTGATCCGCTTCTTGTGGGTGCGGCGGCCCGCGACGTGCTGCTCTCGTACGCGCACGGTATTCCACTCGCGCGGGCCACGCATGACGCGGACCTAGCATTAGCCATCCCAGACTGGACGGCCTTCGACACCCTGCGGCGCCGCCTGCTGGAGTCAGGCCGATTCGAGCCGCTTGCCGGCGCCGTGCACAAGTTGCAACACCGATCCGGGATTCGGATCGACCTGATTCCGTTCGGGGGAGTCGAACGATCGGACGGAAGCATCGCGTGGCCTCCTGAATATGCCGAAGTGGTGGGAGTGCTTGGCTTTGCTGAAGCGCGAGCGAGTGCAATTGAGGTCGGCCTACCGGATAGCCAGATCCTGCATGTGGTAGCATTGCCCATGCTTGCACTCCTCAAGGTGTTCGCCTGGGCCGACCGGCGCCTTAGGGAGCCCCGCAAAGACGCGGCCGATCTCTTTGCCATCCTCACTAACTACGTCGACGCTGGCCACGCCGAGCGCCTCTACGGCGAGGCGGCGCATCTCCTCGAAGACTCAGCGTTTGACTACCGGGTGGCCGGCGCGTGGCTGGCTGGGCACGATGCGCGCGTGCTTGTCAACCGTCACAGCCAGCGCTCAGAACGCATCGTCGGCCGACTGACATCTGTGCTGGCTCAGGAGTCGGATCCCGATGGGCCCTTGCGCTTGGTAGGTGAGGCGAGCAGGATCGATTTGGAGTATGCGCGGCGTCTGCTCACGGTATTCCTCGATGGTTTCTCTGGCAAGAAGACGCCATGAATACCGCGACCACGGCCTCCGCTCCGTCAAGCCTGCCCAGGCGGTGCTTCGTTGCAAGAACGGGCAGCACGGGGCGAGAGCAGAAACCGTTCCCCGGGGACAACGGAGGGGTTCAGCATGTCGGCGTGGGCCCAAGCCTACGCCGGTCGCTGCCCCGCCATGAGGTCACTCGGACCGGCGAGTGAGATCCGGCGCACCTGCGTGAAGCCGGCCCCGGTCAGCCACGCGGCGTACTCCTTCTGCGTGTACGTGCTGCCGCTCTGCGTCCCGACGAGCATGTTGATGGCGAAGAGCGCACCGCTGCGCGGCGTCGTACCGTCCTCGTCCATGATGTAGTCCTGAATCACGACCCGGCCGCGCGGTGCCAGCGCGCGAAAGACCCTCCGGAGGAGATCGCGGTTCTCCTCCGGGCCCAGCATGTGGCAGATGGCCGACAGGAGCGCGAAGTCATACCCTGACCCAAAATCGTCGGTGCGCAGGTCACCGACGCGCGCCCGCACGCGATCGGTGAGACCTGCCTCGGCGATGTGTCGCTCCGCAATCGGTACGACCTCGGGCCGGTCGAGCACCTCGGCACGCAGCGCGGCGTTGGCCTGGGCGAAGGCGATGGAGTACGCGCCTGACCCGCCACCCACATCAAGCAGGCGGCTCACGCCATCC
>CAYWBX010000640.1:0-2560 GCA_964456015.1 uncultured Hyphomicrobiaceae bacterium
CCGCATTTGGTGGGACAACATTCAGGAGGTAACTACAGACGGTGACACGGTGGTAACGTTCCATCTCGCCCAGCCGCAGCCGTCGCTCCTTCCGATGCTCGCCTCCGGCATGGCGCCGGTCTATCCCTGTCACGTCTCGGCGCGCGACATGCGCACCAATCCTGTCGGCACGGGGCCGTTCCGCTTCGTCGAGTTCAAGTCGAACGAGGTGGTCCGGCTCGAGCGCAACAAGGACTACTGGAAGTCGGGCCGGCCCTATCTCGACGGGATCGAGATGCGGGTGATCCCGAACCGCTCGACGCGCGTGCTGGCGCTGACGGCCGGCGATCTGCACATGACCTCGACCGGCGACATCTCGGTGCCGGTCCTGAAGGACATCAATGCCAACGCGCCGCACGTCGTTTGCCGGCTTGGGCCGACCAACGTCTCGTCGAACGTCCTCATCAACACGCAGAAGCCGCCGTTCAACGATCCCCGGCTGCGGCGCGCCGTGGTGCTCGGCATGGATCGGCAGGGGTTCATCGACATCATGGCGCACGGCGCCTCGAAGATCTCCGGCGTGATGATGGCGCTCCCAGAAGGCAACTTCGGGATGCCGAAGGAGATGCTCGAGCAGCTTCCCGGTTATGGGGGCACGCTCGAATCGCGCCAGGCTGAGGCGAAGAAGATCATGGAGAGCCTAGGGTACGGGCCCAACAACCGCCTCAAGATCAAGGTCGCGACGCGGGACTTCTCCTCTTACAAGGACCCGGCCGTCATCCTTGTCGACCAGCTCAACAAGATCTACTTCGACGCCGAGCTCGAGATTATCGAGTCGACGATCTGGTTCGGGCGGGCGGCGCGGCAGGACTTCACCATCGCCTTCAACCTGACGGGCTCCGGCATCGACGACCCGGACGTCACGATCAAGGAAAACTTCGCCTGCAAGTCGGAGAACAACTTCACCAAGTACTGCAATCCAGAGGTCGACCGCATGATCGCCGCCCAGTCGGCCGAGCGCGATCCCGAAAAGCGCAAGAAGATGGTCTGGGAAATCGAGCGGGTGCTGGCCGAGGAGATCGCGCGGCCCGTCTATTCGCACGGGCGCGCGGCGCAGTGCTGGCAGCCCTTCGTCAAGGGCTACGTGCGACAGGAGAACAGCATCTACAATCATTGGCGGCTCGAGCAGGTCTGGCTCGACAAGTGAGGGTGGCCGGCGCACCGCGCCGGCAAGCGGCCGCGGCATCGCATGCCTCCATGTCGCAATCGCGCTCGCCAGGGAGTTCGGGGACTGGCAAGGTGGCGAACGTCCCGTTGCGACGCTGAGGAGGCCATGTCGCCATGCCGACCATCCGATATTTCATCTCGCTCAACAGCCCCTGGACCTATCTGGGCAGCGAGCGCTTTTACGACATGGCGAGGCGGCATGGCGCAAAGGTCGACATCAAGCCGGCCAAGTTCGGCGAGGTGTTTGCGCAAACGGGCGGCCTGCCGCTTCCCAAGCGCAGCCCCGAACGTCGCGCCTACCGCATGATGGAGCTCAGACGCTGGCGCGACCACCTCGGGATTCCAATCAATCTCGAGCCCAAGCATTTTCCATCGGATGAAGCGCCGGGGACCCGTCTCGTCATCGCGGCGAAGCTGCAAGGGAAGGATGCGCACCGGCTGGCGACCGAGATCGGCCGAGCGCTTTGGGAGCGGGAGGAAAACATCGCCGAGGAGCCGGTGCTTCTGGCGGCTGCGGAGCGGGCCGGTCTTGACGCGGCGGCGATCCGGGCGGCCGGCCCGTCAGACGGTGAGCTTGACGCCCTCCATGCGCGTTACACCGCCGATGCGCTTGCCGCTGGTGTGTTCGGCGCGCCGAGCTACGTGCTCGAGTCGGGCGAGATTTTCTGGGGTCAGGACCGCCTGGAGTTTCTCGAGCGGGCGTTGGCGCGCGGGTAGCACGAGCGGCAAGCGGTTCCGGCAGCTGCCTTCCGCGGGAACGGCCGCCTGACGTGGCGCAAGGAGCCGCAATGGCCGCGAACGGTTTCGGCTCGTACCGCGCCAGCTTGCCGCCATGGCGGTTTCCGGCTAATCCCAACCATCCCTTCGATCGATGGCGCTGGCCTGTCGCGCCAGCTCGGACCTGACTGGAGACCCTTATCCCATGGCACGCACCAAGATCGCCCTCGTCGGCGCCGGCATGATTGGCGGCACGCTTGCCCACCTCGTCGGACTGAAGGAACTCGGCGACGTGGTGCTTTTCGACATCGCTGAGGGGCTGCCGGCGGGCAAAGCGCTCGACATCGTGCAGAGCGGTGCCGTCGAGGGATTCGACTCGGCGATGAAGGGAACCAACTCCTATGCCGACATCGAGGGCGCAGACGTCATCATCGTCACCGCCGGTGTACCGCGAAAGCCCGGCATGAGCCGCGACGATCTCCTGGGCATCAACCTCAAGGTGATGGAGCAGGTCGGCGCCGGCATCAAGAAGTACGCCCCCAATGCGTTCGTCATCTGCATCACCAATCCGCTCGACGCCATGGTGTGGGCGCTGCAAAAGGCGTGTGGGCTGCCGCGCAACATGGTGGTCGGCATG
>CAYWBX010000641.1:0-2560 GCA_964456015.1 uncultured Hyphomicrobiaceae bacterium
GGCGGTCTCGACATTGTCGGTGCGCTCGGCGAGAGAGCCGCTTACCGCACCTCGCTCGAAAGGGGCCGTGGCGTCGCCGAGGAGGGCCGGAGCAAGCCCGCCATCGACGAGATTCACGCCTTGCTCCGCAAGATCAAGGCGCGCGCGGCGGCGCGCGCCGAGGCACTGAGGAGGATGGCGGTGAGTTCATGAGCAGGACCCGCAAAGCCGAGCCAGGCAAGCCCAAGCGCAGCAGGAAAAAGCCGGCGGCGCTCACGGCCTTCGTCGAGAAGGCCGTCGCGGAAATCGAGCAGGCGGAGCATGAGGCGAAGTCGAAAGGCCGCGCGGCCAGGTCGGACGCCTCCCGGGAGCGCCGGAAGCCCGCGACGCGGCAGAACAAGAAGGGGCTCGTGCTCTATGTCGACGCCAAGGTGACGCAAGCGCTGCGCCGGCTTGCACTCGACACCGGGCAAAGCGTGCAGGAACTCGGAATGACGGCGCTGAACCTGCTGTTCAAGGCCCACGGCCTCGCCGAGTTCCCCTACGTTCGCCGCGCCGGCGGCAGATCGGAAGACGGCTGAATTATGGTAGCAGCGGGAGGCGTGCCGTGTCGTTGGCCGAATTCATGCGCAAGGTAAGACGTACCGAACGGCCCGGAGCCCGTCCGGAGCGGGCCGCTCGCAGCGCCGCAATCTTCGTCTCGCACGCGCGCGAGGACGGCCAGGCGACGCGCGATCTGGTGGCGCGGCTCGAGCGCATGGGCTTCAAGGTCGCGTTCGACGGGCAGATCGTCTGCGGCGACGACTTTTCGAGGTGGATCGAGCGCCAGATCGACGCTGCCGATGCCGTCATCGTCCTTTGGACCGACGCCTCGATCGCAAGTCCCTGGGTGCGATCCGAGGCCCAGCGAGCCCTGGCGCAACGGAAGCTCATCCCTCTGACCGAGCCGGGGTTCGACCGGCGCAAGCTGCCGCTGCCGTTCTCAAACCTTCAGACCAATGCCAGCCACGATGAAATCGGTATCCGGGCCGCGGTGAACCGGGTCCTCGACGCCCCTCCGAGGCCTGGCACTTGAGGCGAGACCACGGCGGCTTCAGTCGCGCCGCATCCGATCGAGCGCCGTCTGCAGAATGATGGTGGCGGCCATCTTGTCGATCACCTGGGCGCGCCGGCGGCGCGAGACGTCGCTTTCAAGGAGCGTGCGCTCGGCGGCGGCGGTCGAGAGCCGCTCGTCAAAGAAGAGCATCGGGAGCGTAATCATGCGCGCCAGATTGCGCTGGAAGCCCCGGGTCGCCTGCGCCCTCGGTCCCTCGCTGCCGTCGAGGTTCAACGGCAGGCCGATCACCAGTCCGCCGACGCCGTGGCGGCGAACCAGCTCGATGAGGCGCGCCGCGTCCGCCGTGAATTTCGCCCGCCGGATGGTCTCGAGGCCGCTGGCAATGGTCCGTTCGACGTCGGAAAGAGCAAGGCCCAGCGTCTTGGTGCCGACGTCGATGCCAAGCAGCCGTTCGCCCGGGCGCAAGGCAGCCCGGAAAGCCTGAAGGTCGAGGGGCCTGCCGGAAGGGGGGGCTGCCTTGCCCGCGCCGTCTTCTCCCGCTTGTGGTTTATCGCGTTCCATGTGCGCCTTATAGTCCGGGGCGCCCAGCCTTGCCACGCCGTCTTGCAGGAAAGGCTCCTGTCTTGCGCGCGCGGCCGGAAAGGACCCGCGAGACGGCGCCAGCCATCGCGCAGTGCCGCCCAACAGAGGACTTCACATGAAGATCACCTGGTACGGACACTCCTGCTTCCGGATCGAGACCGGAACGAGCGTCATTCTGATCGACCCGTTTCTCAAAGGCAGCCCGACCTTCCAGAAATCCGGCATCGCCTTCGAGGCGGCGGTCAAAGGGGTGACGCATGTCGCCATCACGCACGGTCACGATGATCACATCGGAGACGCGGCCGAGATCTGCAAGGCGAGCGGCGCCGAGCTCTTCGCCAACTACGAGCTCGCCTTGCACATTGGCAGCAAAGGTGCAGAGAAGCTGCAGCCGATGAATACGGGTGGCACGGTCACGAGCGCCGACTTCGCGCTCACGCTGGTCAACGCGTTCCATTCCTCGTCTTCGGGCGGCACCTATCTCGGCAACCCGAACGGCATCGTCCTGCGCACCAAGGAAGGCCCCACGCTCTACCACATGGGGGACACCGAGATGTTTGCCGGCATGGACCTCATCAACGAGTTCCATAAACCGGACATCGGCATCGTGCCGATCGGCGATCGCTTCACGATGGGCGCGCGTTCGGCCGCCTTCGTGTGCAAGAAATTCTTCTCCTTCAAGACGATCCTGCCTTGTCATTACGGCACGTTCCCAGGGATGCTCGATCCGGACGCGAGCCAGTTCGTCGCCGAGATGAAGGGCCACAACGTGCGCGTTCCACGGATCGGCGAACCGGTAACCGTGTGACGCGACGGCGTCCCCGGCGGCCGGCGCCGCCGGGCAGAGTGCGCAACGCATCTCATTTTCTCAACTAGACAACGCTCACAAGGCTTCATCCCGGATGCAGGATACGACACCCTCAAGCGCCCAGAGCGGCACGG
>CAYWBX010000642.1:0-1457 GCA_964456015.1 uncultured Hyphomicrobiaceae bacterium
TTGCGCGCTTCAGTGCGGGGTTCTTGGATGGGTCGAAGCAGGCGTCGTCATCTGCCTCGCAATTGACGCAGGCAGCCATCACAGCCTTGAGGCGCTTCTGGCAGATTTTTGAACCGGCGACGAGCGCCGCGACCTTCTGCTCTTCCTTCACTTTCCAATCAATGTAGGCCTCGATATCCGGATGGTCGACATCCACAACCACCATCTTCGCAGCCCGGCGCGTAGTACCGCCCGACTTGATCGCGCCAGCGGCCCGATCGCCGATCTTGAGAAAGCTCATCAATCCGGACGAGCGCCCCCCGCCGGACAGCTTCTCGTTCTCCGCGCGCAATCGCGAGAAGTTCGATCCGGTGCCCGAGCCGTATTTGAAGAGGCGGGCTTCCCGAACCCACAGATCCATGATCCCGTTTTCGTTGACGAGATCGTCATCGACGGACTGGATGAAGCAGGCGTGCGGCTGGGGGTGTTCGTAGGCAGACTCCGAGCGCGTCAGACGGCCCGTCCGATAGTCGACGAAATAGTGCCCCTGCCCGGGACCGTCGATCCCGTAGGCCCAATGCAAACCGGTATTGAACCATTGCGGCGAATTGGGAGCCGCCATTTGCATGGCGAGCATAAAGCGATGCTCGTCGAAGAACGCGCGCGCGTCTTCCTCGGACGAGAAGTACCCGCCCTTCCATCCCCAGTACGTCCACGTTCCGGCCAAGCGGTCGAACACTTGGCGCGCATCGGATTCGCCGCCGAATCTCTCCTTCTCAGGCAGCTGCGATAATGCGCCGTCGTCAGCGGCCGACCTCCAAAGCCACGACGGAACCTGGCTCTCCTCGATGCGCCGCAGGCGGCGCGGCACGCCGGCCTTGCGAAAGTACTTCTGCGCGAGAATGTCCGCCGCGACTTGGCTCCAATGTTCCGGAACTTCGAAGTTCTCGAGGCGGAAGACGATCGAACCGTCGGGATTCCTGATTTCGGACGTCGCCCGCCGAAACTTGATCCTGTCGTATGGTGACTTGCCCGCCTCGGTGAACCGCCGCGCAATCTTCATTGTGCCCCGCTGTGTCTCACATTCGGCAAACGTCGACTGGTGCGCATCGACCCGCGCGACCTTCGCAAGTTGCCGCTCGATTTGTTTTTCTTGGACTCGTCGCGAAGCGCTCGCCCGAAGGCGAGAGCGCTGAAGCGTACACAACGACGCCACACCCAGCCTTTCGCCGCGGGGCACAAGCCACACGGCCCGTAACACTGGGGACGCAACCACCCAAGGCAGAAGTCCGCCCGATGGCTCGCCCGGAATCTCGTGCCAGCCGAACAGACGCTGCCGTGCTACGAACCTACCTGCGCAGCGATTGCTCCGAATGCCCGAGCGAACGCCGGATCAACATTCGGATGCCGGAAAACTATGGCGATTCGTCTACCTCGTCACGAGGTCTTGTGGCCTCGGGGCTCGACAAAATACTAGA
>CAYWBX010000642.1:1467-2553 GCA_964456015.1 uncultured Hyphomicrobiaceae bacterium
CATGCCTCCACTTCGGAAAGACCGTGGATAGCCCGGCCATGCAGCCGACTAGCCGGTTGGAAAAGAACGTGTTTTCACGTCGATGGCTCACACCGACGAAATGAGCGAACCGGCGCAGGTGCAGACGACTGTGCCGAACCAGAGCTTGTGGCTGGTGCAACTGTTGCAATTCCGTCGCCATGTTGAGCGCGGCATCCGTCACTTGTCCTGACGGCCGCGCCAACCTGAGTAGCGCGAGAGCCAGATCAGCAGCGCGGACAAGACGGCGAGGGCCGCAAGGCTGAGCGAGATTTGCAGGATTGCGAGCTTGAGGTCATCCTTGCCGAGACTGCTTCCTGCGAGTGCGACGATGATCGTGCTCGGCACATAACCGACGACCGTGCCGATCAGGAACGTTGCATGTCGGATCGGGAGCAACCCGAGCGCCATATTGACGACCAGTCCTGGGACGGGGAGCTGACGCGCGATCACGATGCTGCCGACGGACGGGGTCGTCAGGAGGCTGCGAAGTCTCGGTCCGGCGCTTCTCAGCTTGCGTTCCGCGGCGGCCTGGCCGCCCCAGCGGGCGAGCAGAAATGCGCCATAGGAGCCGCACGTCGCAGAGACCAGTGACAGCAGCGTTCCCTCGATGAAGCCGAAAAGTGCGCCGGCCAGCCCCGCAAGCGCGAGCCGCGGCACACCAACCGCAACGGCGAGAATGCAGCAAAGGATGAATACGGCATCGGCAATCGCTCCCAGTGCATCGAGCCGAGATTTGATCGCCTGGATGTCCTCGACCCAGCCTTTGAGCGGTGTGAAATGCAGAAGCACCAGCGCCAGAAGCACCAGCAGTGCCAGCAGCCAAAGACGCCGGGTTTCGGAGGACGGCGTCTCGAGTTCCTCCCTCATCAAGAATCCGCTTTCCACATCCGAGGGCGCGTCCGGGCCGCGCACTTGACACCCGGCCGGTGGTGCGCGGGTACCGCTTCTCTCAGGACTTTTCGACAATCGTGCGCTTTCCGCCGTCGATTCGACGCAGCCGGCCGCCGATGTCCGACACCTGACGACCTTCCGGCATATCCTCGACGATCATCGGAACCACGGTGC
>CAYWBX010000643.1:0-2551 GCA_964456015.1 uncultured Hyphomicrobiaceae bacterium
TGAAGAACAGTCCCACGGGAGCGCCAAAGAACGTGTAGTTCTTGAGCGCCTGGCGCTTGCGGCCCTCCATGTCGCCGCGGGCAATGCCGGCGAGCCCGTAGAGATCGAAGCCGACCTTGCGGCGGCGCGAGAGGTAAGGCTCGGGCAGCTCGTCCGGGCTGTAGCGGTATTCATGCTGCTGCGGGCCGGCCAAGGCCGCCGCCGTGACCTCGGCCGTCAGCCGCTCCTGCGCCTTGCCGATCGCCACATGCACGCGCCAGGGCTGGGTATTGGTGCCCGAGGGTGCGCGCGCGGCATCGTCGAGGATGCGGCGAACGACCTCGATCGGAACTGGATCGGGACTAAACCCACGGACCGACTTTCGGCCGATCACTGCGGTGCGAACATCCAGCCTCGGCGTTCCGTCGAGCGACATACCGTCTCCCACTCAGTGTCTTGGTCTAGCCACGCGCCCCTTGTAGTGTCGAACCCAAGAGCCAACCCTGCTGCCCGATGCTACGATCGGGGCATCCGAACGGCGCCCGACACTCGAGAGGATATGTGCGATCCATCCCACAGCCTTCGCCTCATCGCAATGGCGTTCCTTGCCGCTGCCTGGTTCGCGGCAATGCCTGTCACGACGGCGCAGGCCAAGACCTGCGCGCCCGCGGCGGTGACGGCGCGCGGCGAGCCAGCGCGTTACCTTTGGATGGCCAAATTGAAAGCGCGGGCCAACTGGCGACGGAAGGTGCGGGCGATGTCGGGGTTCGGACCGGCCTACGCGAATTGGCAGTCGGCCGAGAACGCGACCGAACGTTGCGTGCGCTCGGAGAGAGCGACCTTTTGCGTGTTTACCGGCATTCCATGCCGCGCCTGACCGCGCCGCCCCACCCCATTGGCTCGACCCGCGAGGATCAGAGGACGACTTGATGCGGCGCCGAGGATCGGATTGGCTGGCGCGGCGGCCCGCCATGGCTGCCCGGGCAATGCGCGAGCCCCCTCCCGCTCCTCGGCGGGATGCCACGAGGCGGCGGCGTGTGCTCAGCGTTGCGCCTCTCCATTCTTGGTGGACCTCATGACGGCACGCATTCAAACCATCGGGGTGATCGGCGCCGGAGCGTGGGGCACGGCGCTCGCGCAGCGGGCGACGCTCGCGGGCCGCGACGTCACGCTGTGGGCGCGCGAGCCCGAGGTCGCGGAAGAGATCAACAGCCGTCACACCAACTCCGTCTTCCTGCCGGGGATCAGGTTGCCGGACGGTCTGCGTGCAACGCCCGACCTCAGGGCCGTTGCCGCAGCCGACGCCATCCTGATGGTTGCGCCGGCGCAGCATGTGCGCAGCGTCGGCGCGCGGCTCGCAGCGGACCTCAAGCCAGGAACACCGGTCGTGATCTGCGCCAAAGGCCTCGAGCAGGCGACCGGCAAGCTGATGGGCACAGTGCTGGCCGAGGTGCTGCCCGCCGCCATGCAGGCGGTGCTCTCCGGCCCGAGCTTCGCCGCAGACGTGGCGCGCGGCCTGCCCGCCGCCTTGACGCTTGCCGCGGCCAGCGAGGACCTCGGGCAGCGGCTCGTCGCCGCCATCGGCTCGCGCAGCTTTCGCCTCTACTGGTCCTCCGACTGCATCGGCGTCGAGCTCGGCGGGGCGCTCAAGAACGTGCTCGCCATTGCCGCCGGGATCGTCGACGGTAAGGGGCTCGGCGCAAGCGCGCATGCCGCGCTCGTCACGCGCGGATTCGCCGAGATGCGCCGCTTCGGCGCCGCGCTCGGCGCGCGCTTCGAGACGCTCGCAGGTCTCTCCGGGCTCGGCGACCTGCTGCTCACCTGCGGCAGCCCGCAGTCGCGCAACATGAGCCTCGGTCGGGCGCTCGGCCAGGGTCAGAAGCTCGCCGACATCCTGGGTGCGCGCCGTTCCGTTGCCGAAGGCGTCTTCACCGCCGCCGCCGTCGTGCGGGTGGCGGCAGAAAAGGGCGTGGAGATGCCGATCGCCGAGGCTGTTCACGCCATCGTCGAGGGGCGGATCGGGGTCGACGAGGCCATCGACGGCCTGCTGTCGCGTCCGTTCCGTGCGGAAGGCTAACGTGACGTCGCACGATGAGGACCTGAGTAAGATGACCGCCAGCGTGCCGGGCTCGCGCCAGACATGATCAAGCTCAACATCAACGGCAAAGTCCTCTCCCTGAAGGTGGACCCTGCGACGCCCCTGCTCTGGGCGCTTAGAGAGCAGGCCGGCCTCACCGGCACCAAATACGGGTGCGGCATCGCGCTCTGCGGCGCCTGCTCCGTGCACATCAACGGCGAAGTCCGGCGCTCGTGCGCCATTCCGGTCAGTGCGCTCAAGCCAACCGATCGCATCGTGACCATCGAAGGTCTTTCCCCGAATGCCTCGCATCCGGTGCAGCGCGCGTGGGCCGAGCACAACGTGCCGCAGTGCGGCTACTGCCAGTCCGGACAGATCATGGCGGCCGTGGCCCTCCTCAGACGCACGCCCCAGCCGACCGACACGGACATTGACGAGGCAATGACCAACGTCTGCCGCTGCGGGACATATCAGCGGATCCGGGCGGCGATCCGG
>CAYWBX010000644.1:0-1698 GCA_964456015.1 uncultured Hyphomicrobiaceae bacterium
ACGCTCAACGACTTGAAGATATCGGTGCGCTGAAATGAGCGGGCGATGCCGAGATGTGCGCGTGCGTGTACCGGCGTGCTGGTGATGTCACGCCCTTCGAGAAGGATGCTCCCGGACGACGGTCGGATCTCTCCCGCAATGAGATTGACGAAAGTGGACTTGCCGGCGCCATTGGGGCCGATCACCGCATGAAGCGCGCCGCGCACGAAGGACAATGTCACATCATGCACCGCCCGGAGGCCGCCGAAGGACTTGCTGAGCGACAGTGTCTGCAATGTCGGCACGCAAGCCGGCTCGAGGCTACCCATTCCCGCGCGCTCCGATGCGGGAAATCTGCTTTCTGCCGTCCTCCGCCGCCGACCGGTGACGCGCATCGTCGCACTCGTCATCTGCTACATTCTTAACAGCCAATCCCTCCTGCCAGCCGCGATTGCCGATTCCCGTGATGCCATTTCTCAGAACGAGCACCGTCAGGAGAATGACAATTCCCTCAATGAGGAGCTTGCGCTCGCTCAGCACATGGCCGACCGCGACGATACGCCGGCCGGCAACACTGTCTCCGAGAGAATTGCCGAACGCACTCAGATAAGCGCCGGCTGCCTGCGCGAACTCTCCGAGCGCCGTATAGGCGAGGGCACCCACAACTGCGCCGATGAGAGAGTTGATGCCTCCGAGGAGGATCATGAGCAGCGCTTCGGCGGACTTGTGCCAGCCGACAAGCTCCGGATTGACAAAGCCGGTGTGCAAGCTCCACGCATGTCCGGCTATGCCCGCGAGGAGGCCGGCAATCGTGAAGGCCGCGACCTTGTAGGCATAGGTATTGAATCCAAGCGCCCGCATCCTGTGCTCGTTGATCCGAATTCCCTCGAGCGTTCGCCCGAACAACGTACTCAAAAGATAGGCGAGAAACAGGTAGACGGCGATGAGCTGAAACAGAACCGCGTAGTAGACCGGCCAGCCCCGCTTCGATCTCGGAAGGCTTAAGGGATCGAGCACAAGTCCGAAGGCGGAAAGCAGCGGCTTGCCCAGGTAGGCGCCGTCGGTTCCGCCGCCG
Source organism: uncultured Hyphomicrobiaceae bacterium (assembly GCA_964456015.1). Classification (GTDB taxonomy): domain Bacteria; phylum Pseudomonadota; class Alphaproteobacteria; order Rhizobiales; family Hyphomicrobiaceae. Next base: position 1,055 of record CAYWBX010000644.1, read on the forward strand.
AGCTTGGTGTCATGAAAGACGAAGAAAATCATCTGACCGAACGCGAGCGTGACCATTAGAAAGAAAAAACCCGTCGTGCGTAGAGACAGCGCGCCGATGAGCAGCGCGGCAAGCGAGGCCATGGTGATCGCCGCGGGGAGCGTCATCCAAATGGGCCTGGGCGCTCCCTCCGGCGACACGAGATAGACGACGTACGCCGCCAGTCCGTAGAACGCCCCGTGCCCGAGGCTCACGAGCCCTGTGCCGCCGACCAGCAGGTGGAGCGACAATGCAAACATCGCCGCGATCATGGCTTTTGTGATGAGGCCGACGTAGTAGGCGGAGGCGACGAAAGGAAGTCCCGCAAGTACCAGTGCGCCGAGACCGAGCCCGATCCACCCGACGACGCTCCTTGGCAGCATCCGGCTTGCATCCGTCATGCCCGCCCCCCGAACAGTCCGCTTGGCCGCAGCAGAAGCACGACCACCATCAGGATATAGACGGACATGGACGCGGCAGCCGCAAGGAGCCCTCCGATCCCGCCGACGTCCAGGGACGGCCCGTAGGCCTTCCCCAAAGTGTCGATTAGGCCGATGAGCAGCGCCGACCAGAAGGCTCCGGACACCGAGCCGAGCCCTCCGATCACAACAACGACAAACGAAATG
>CAYWBX010000644.1:1708-2550 GCA_964456015.1 uncultured Hyphomicrobiaceae bacterium
TGATGAGCAGGCCGTCGCCCATGTTCGGGTAGACCGAGGTCAGCGGTGCGGCGAGCGCACCTGCCGTCATGGCCAGCGCGGTTCCGACTGCGAAGACCGTCAGATGGACCCTGCTCGCATCGATGCCGAGCACATCCACCATCTCGCGGTTCTCCGCCACCGCCCGAATGGTGGCCCCGAGCCGTGTCCGTTCCACCCACCAGATCAGCAAGAGCGCCAGCGCGAGGCAGACGCCGATGACGACGAAGCGATAGGCGGCATAGGAAAAACCGCTCGTGACCGGCACCGAGAAATCCAATGCCGCAGGCACGGGCACCGCGTGAAAGTCGTTGCCGACGACGAGCGAGCGCACCTCCTCAAAGATCAGGATCAGCGCGAAGGTCAGCAGCACCTGATCGAGATGCTCGCGGCGATAGAAATGCCGAAAGAGCAATCGCTCGAGCAGAACTCCGAGGATGGCGCCGAAAACGATCGCGACGGGGAGTGCAAGCCAGAGGGAGCCGGCGGCGCGGACCACAAGAAACGCCGTGTAGGCTCCAAGCATGAACAAGCTGCCATGCGCGAGGTTGATTACGCCCAAGACTCCGAAGATCAGGGTGAGACCGCTTGCGATCAAGAACAACAAGAGCCCGTATTGAATGCCATTGAGCAGTTGGGAAAACAGCGTCGGCAGCACGTTCATCACTCCCAGGCGGCTCGTTTGGCGGTTGCGCCAGTTGCGCTCTCGTGGGTCCAGTCGGTCTTGCGGGAAGACATGCCTCGCGCGCAGCCATCAGACAGGATGGCCGACTGCCGGGCACCGCCTTCCGCCGTCACACCGACAAGCAGGTCAATAGGTCTCC
>CAYWBX010000645.1:0-2544 GCA_964456015.1 uncultured Hyphomicrobiaceae bacterium
TCGCGGCGTGACAGGCTGAGGCTGCGAAGGGCGCTGCACGGCCCTTGAGGAGCCCGGCGCTCGATGGCGCATCAGCCAAGACCCGCGGAGGTGGCGAGCACCACCCCGGCGGCGGCCATCTCGGCCCGCGCCTTTGCAAGCGTCCCGCCCGGCACCGTCGGGGCGTCGATCGCCCGGCAGGCGTCTTCGAGTACCGTCGCGGAAAAGCCGAATCGGCGCGCGTCGAGCGCCGTCCAGGCGACGCAGAAATCCGTCGCGAGCCCGACGAGGGTACAGCCTGTGATGCCGCGTTCGCGCAGATACCCCGCCAGCCCCGTCGGCGTCCTCCTGTCGGCCTCGAGGAAACCCGAATAGCTGTCGATCGCCTCCCGGTATCCCTTGCGCACAATCATCTGCGCGTGGGGCACATCGAGGCCGGCGTAAAAATCCGCGCCGGCCGTTCCCTGCACGCAGTGATCCGGCCAGAGCACCTGCTGGCCATAGGGGAGCTCGATCACATCGAAGGGCTTCCTGCCCGGATGCGAGGAAGCGAACGACGTATGGCCGCTCGGATGCCAGTCCTGGGTCAGCACGACGTTCTCGAAGCGGCGCGAGATGCGATTGACGAGCGGGACGATGTCGTCACCGCCAGCGACCGCGAGCGCGCCGCCAGGGCAGAAATCGTTCTGTACGTCGACCACGATGAGAGCAGAGGTCATGGCCAGTCTCCTGCTTCTTGTCCGAGGCCGGTCCCGGTTGCCGCATCGCGGCCCCGCATGTTGATCTCAAACGTAGGCGATGAAACGCCCGAGCCCCACAACCGAGATCCACAATGTGAGAGACAGCGCAGCGGACGCCCGCGCCCAGCGAGGCAGCGCCTCGCCCTCAGGTCGCATCCCGGCGGCGCGAACCGCGCGTCCGCCGAACACCGCGACGTTGAGGACAGCGAGCCCGATCAGCGCAATCTTTGCCTGGAATACCGTGTTCATCGCCACGTGACTCGCCTCCGCCGTGAAGAGCACCGCACCGGTCAAGACGACCCCGGCGAGAAGCCCGATCGTCGCACGCCGCGCCAAAGCGACCAGCGCTGCGCGCCGCCTGGCGTCGATGAGGCCGATGAGCGCCAGGTCCATCACGGTCAGCGCGGCAAAGAACAGCACCACGAGGACCACGTGCCCGACGTTCGCGGCTGGATAGGCCCATGTCGACTGACGGATGGCAGAGCCGAGACCCGATGTCTCGAGCGCAATCAGAATCTGCGGGGCTCCTGCGTTCATCAGCGCATCTCGATGGTCTTGCCGTCGACCGTGATGCGCTCGGCGCGCATCTCATCCTTCTCGACGGTCGAGGGATAGCCGTAAGCAGCGATCTCCTTGCCGACGGCGACCAGCTCCGCCAGCGCACCGCGGTTCACCATGCGCGATGTCGGCGCGAGCGTCACGGTCCACACCTTGTCCGGGGCTTGCACCGTCAGGGTCACGTGCGGGTTCTCGTACTTAGACGAGAGAATTTTCCCGGCAACGGTTATCGGGTTCCTGGCGTCGTAGCTGCCCCAGCCGTGATGGGCGAGCGCGCCTGCTGAGCTCACGACGGCTAACATCATGATCGCCATCAGACGGCGGGAGACTGAACACTCGGTTTTCATGGGCGTCGGATGCTCCTTGCCTCAAGCATGTTCCGGATAGAGGGACACAAGGCCCGCCTCGCTCGCCGCGCAAACGCCACGCTCGGTGATGAAGCCCGAGACGAGCCTCGCAGGCGTCACGTCAAAACCCGGGTTGGCGGCCGGCGATCCCGGCGCTGCGATTTCGACCGTGGCAAGACCGCCATCCTGCAGCCGTCCCGTCATCTTGAGAACCTCGTCGGCCGACCGCTCCTCGATCTCGATGCCGTGGCCATCGTCGAGCGACCAGTCGATCGTCGAATGGGGAAGCGCGACGTAGAACGGCACATCGTTGTCGCGCGCGGCAAGCGCCTTCAGGTAGGTGCCGATCTTGTTGGCGACATCGCCAGTCCGCGTCACGCGATCGGCGCCGACGATGACGAGGTCAACCTTGCCCTTTTGCATGTAATGGCCGCCGGCATTGTCGGCAATGATAGTGTGCGGCACTCCGTGGCGGCCAAGTTCGTAGGCCGTCAGCGCCGCACCCTGATTGCGCGGCCGCGTCTCGTCGACCCACACATGGACCTTGATGCCTTTGTCGTGCGCCAAGTAGATCGGGGCCGTCGCCGTGCCCCAATCGACGCACGCGAGCCAGCCCGCATTGCAATGCGTCAGAATGTTCACCGGTGCGCCCGGCTGCTTCGCCCCTGCGATCCTCTCGATCAGCGTCAGTCCGCTCGCGCCGATGCGCCGGCACACCTCGACGTCATCGTCGCAGAGCCGCGCCGCCTTGGCATAGGCCGCCGCAACCCGCTCCTTTGCTGGAAGCGGCGCCAGCACCTTCCGCATCTCCTCGAGCGCCCATCTGAGATTGACCGCGGTCGGCCGCTGCACATTGAGGAGGGCGATTGCCGCCGCGAGGCTTTCATCCGACGGATCGGCGCGCATGGCGAGTGCCACAC
>CAYWBX010000646.1:0-2543 GCA_964456015.1 uncultured Hyphomicrobiaceae bacterium
CCGTGGCCGGACCCAGCGCCTGCGCCGCGAGCAGCACGGTCCGCGCGAGCTCGCGGCGCCGCGACGCCTCCTGCAGATGGCTTAGCACGCCGGTCTCGGGCAGGTGGCCCTCCTTGGGCTGCGGCGTGCGGCTCGCCTCCTGCCAGAGCGGAATGGGGATCTGATAGTCGAGTGCATCGAGCACGGTGACGAGCCGGTGCAGCGACTCGCTCGCAGGGCCAGATGTTCCACCGCCGGGAAGCTCTCGCCGCGCGGCCCGCGCCAGCCGGCGTCGGCGAGATCGGCAAGCAGGCGCCAGTGCTGCAGCCCTTCGCCGCGGTCGCCCTGGGCGAAATCGAGCCAGCGGCGGGCGACGTCGGGGCGCCCGGCCGCCAGGCCGACTTCAATCGCCGTCTCCGCAATCCAGCCGACCTCCGCGGCCGGAACCAGGCTCTCGAGCCCCCGCGCCAGCGCGACCGCGACCGCACTGCCAAGCCCCGCGCGGCGCGCGTCATCGAGAAGAGCCCGCATCAAGCGGGCCTTGCGCATCGGCGTGCGCTCCGCCTCGAACGCGCGGAAGAGATTGGCCCGGCGCGCGGCCGGATCGCCGCCCGTGCCCATGGGATCTCCGACGTCGCCGCCCGCCGGAGCCGTCGCCCTGTAAACTTCGGCGAGCATCGCGGGATCGAGGACGTTGCTGCGGGTTGCAGCCTCGGCGGCCGCGATCCGCAGATGCGGGGCTGCCTTGCCGTCGTGCGAAAGCGCCACCAGGAGCGGCGGCTCGGCCGCCGCCAGCAGGTCGGCCCCCGCTTCGCCCCTCGCAAGCTCGAGGAAGCGGTAGTCGATGAGGGTCAGCCGCCGCACCACGCCCGGCCGGAAGGCCTGACCCGCCGAAATGGCATCGAGCGCCGAAGCCGCAAACGCCGCCGATGCGCCCTCCGCCCCAGCGATCTCGAGCGCGAGGCGTGCCCCGTCTACGTTGCCGTCGGCCGCCGCACAGTAAGCGGACAGAAGCAGCATCTCGCCCTTCATCGGGGATGGATCCGCCGCAACCCCGGCAAGCCGCCGGGCCTGTTCGCAGCCGGTCTCGCGATCGCCGAGCGCGATGGCGAGGCGCGCCCGCACGGCCGCGAGGAGCGGTCCCTCATTCTCCGGCGTCGCCCGTGCTCGGGCCTCGGCCTCTTTGAGGAGACCGGACCGGAACAAGACTTCAAGACGCATCGCCTCGAAATGCGCCGGACCGGCTGCTCCTGCGGGCGGGCTCGCCTGCGCCGTCCACAGGCGCCGCCACAGGCCGCGCAGGGCGCGCGATCGAGGCGGCATCTCGAGCCTGCTGAGAAGCTCTTCGACCGCGCGCAGATCGACACCGTGCCACATCTCGGCCGGCAATCCGCTGCCGTCCGCGGTCATGACAGGTTGCAGCTCCGCCCGCTCAACCGCGACCACGGCGGGACCGGGCGGCGGCAGAGCTTCCCGTATCACGGGGCCTGCACCGCTCTCGCTCAGCGCGGGCCCCGCCACGGGCTCGGCCGGTCGCTGTCCCCAGGCCGGCCGGGGTCCCTCGCGCCAGGACGGACCCCCGGCGCCGTCCATCGGCGCAAGCGGCGGCGGCCGCTCCGGATCGGCGCGCGCGGGCTGGCGGCGCTCCCGGTCTATCTGCTCTCGCCGCTGAAACGGGTTCCAGGCATCCTCGCCCGCCGCGGGCTCGCAGAACCCGGCCGCCGCCCAAAGCAGCACCGCGAGAACCCGCACACGTTGGCGAGCCTTGCCCGGCATTCCTCGAACCCCTTCAGCGGCGCACCTTGACACCGGGGACGGTGGTGATCACTTCCCGTTGCTCCGGCTCGAAGAACTCGGCGAGAACATAGAGCACGCCGGCCGCCGATGCGGACAGCATCATGATGACGAACAGGAAGCGGAACAGACTTGGCATCGTCTCGACCTGACCCTCGACCCCTAATCCGCTATAGTGACCCCATTGTGGCCCGACCGTTCACAAGCCCTGCCGGTGCTGCCCGGCGCGCCGCCCGCGCCGAGACGACAACCCGTGCCGCCGCGCGGATGACCGGCGCAGTTCGGACCTCTCGCCGTACACCCTTCGCCGATCGGACCTCGCCATCCGCGAAGCGGCCATGTTATCGAGCACCGCATGATTCGCCTCCATTGGAAAAAGCCGTTGTCCGCGAGCGACGCCCAGGCCGATGAAATCCGAAGGTGGCTTGGCACCCGCTCCCTGGTGATGGTCGGGCTGATGGGGTGCGGCAAGTCCTCGATCGGCCGGCGGCTCGCCAACGCCCTGTCGCTGCCTTTCATCGACGCCGACGACGAGATCGAGCGCGCCGCCCACATGACCATCCCCGAGATTTTTGCGGAGCACGGCGAGGACTACTTTCGCGCCGGCGAGCGCCGGGTCATCGCCCGCCTGCTCACCGCCGGTCCGCAGGTTCTGGCGACCGGCGGAGGCGCCTACATGAATCCCGAGACCCGGGCCAACATCCGCAAGTCGGGCTTTGCCATCTGGCTCAAGGCCGATCTTCCCGTGCTCATGCGCCGGGTGATGAAGC
>CAYWBX010000647.1:0-2540 GCA_964456015.1 uncultured Hyphomicrobiaceae bacterium
TCCGCCCAGCGCAGCAGCCCGAGGTGATCAGCCACACCCTCACCAATTACCTCGACATGAGCGAGGGCAGGGTGCGCTTTCCGGACGTCGGCATGGATCTCGCCAAGGTGTCGCGCGTGACCATCTCGGCCTGCGGAACCGCCTATTATGCGGGTCTCGTCGCCAAGTATTGGCTCGAGAGGTACGCCCGCATTCCGGTCGAGATCGACGTCGCCTCCGAGCTGCGCTATCGCGAGGCGCCGTTGCCGGAGAACGGGCTTGCCGTCTTCGTCTCCCAGTCCGGCGAGACGGCGGACACGTTGGCCACCCTTAGGTACTGCAAGGCCAACGGGCAGCGGATCGCCGCCGTGGTCAATGTCAGGAGTTCGACCATCGCTCGCGAAAGCCACGCCATGTTGCCGACCCTTGCGGGCCCGGAGATCGGCGTCGCCTCGACCAAAGCCTTCACCTGCCAGCTCTCGACCCTTGCCTGTCTGGCGCTCGCCATGGCGCGGGCCCGCGGAGTGATGAGCGATAAGAAAGAACGCGAACTGGTTCGGGCATTGACCGAAGTGCCGCGGCATATTTCCTCGCTGCTGCGAGACGAACGCCGCTACGAGGACCTCGCCCACTGGCTCGCCAAGGCGCGGGACGTTCTTTATCTGGGACGCGGCGTTTCGTATCCGATCGCGCTCGAAGGTGCTCTGAAACTCAAGGAGATTTCCTACATCCACGCCGAAGGGTACGCCGCCGGCGAAATGAAGCACGGGCCGATTGCGCTGATCGATGAGAAGGTGCCGGTGGTGGTCGTGGCCCCGGAGGACGATCTCTTCGAGAAAACCGTCTCGAACATGCAGGAAGTGGCGGCCCGCGGCGGCCGCATCGTGCTCGTGTCCAATGCCGACCCGGATTTGACGGGTTGCGAAATCGCCGCGCATCTGCGCATGCCGACGGTGCACCCGTTCGTGACGCCGCTCGTCTATGCCATCCCCATGCAACTCATGGCCTATCATACGGCAACGCTTATGGGGACGGACGTCGACCAGCCGCGCAATCTGGCCAAGTCGGTGACCGTCGAATAGCGGCGCCGGTCTCGGCAGTCCGGCTGGGAATAAGTCTGGTCGCGGAATTGCCTCAAAGGGCTGGTTGCATTTAAGAATGCGCGCGTTGGGGGTGCTTGCGCGTAGCGCGATCGGTCGAGGTGGGTGGGCATGGCTCGCGTTGTTCGAACGCTGGCTCTCGGGGCATTTCTCGCATTCGTTGTCGCGCCGGACGGTGGCGTGCTGGCGCAAACGAAGGATGCGAAGGACGCGCAGCCGGCAGCCAAACGAAGCGGCCTCAAAAAGGCGAAGACCCCGCAGGAGACGACGGCTCGCGGCGAAGGTTCCGAGCGGAAAGCGGCGGACGCGGCAACCGTCCAGAAGTCGCTCGATGCCGCGCAAAAGGCGCTTGACTCGAACAAGCCCGATCAGGCGGTCAATCAGATCAACTCGCTGATCGCTGCGGGCGGGCTCGACGCGCGGTCCATGGCTCGCGCGCTGGCGGTGCGGGGCGTCGCCTACCGCAAGCAGGGCAAGCCGGCTCAGGCGATTTCCGATCTGCAGAGCGCGCTCCATCTGCGCAACGGCTTGAACGATGCGGAGCGGGCGGTGGCCATCGAGGCCCGGGCCGCCGCCTACCGGGAGGCGGGGCTCGGCGAGCCGCCGGCGTTGGCGGGCGGCAAGCAGGCCCCGACGACGGCCGGCGGTGCCGCAAAGACGGCCTCGGGCAGCGCAGCAGGCGCTCCGAAGGCCACGTCGGCGCCGCTCGCGACGAGCGCCGCACCGTCGCGGCCGCAGGTCGGCGAGCCGCAGCGCGCGGCCGAGCCGGCCCCCACGAGCGGCGGCGGCATCGGCGGATTGTTCTCAAGCCTGTTCGGAGGCGCCACGAGCGCACCGGCAAAGACGGAAGCATCGCCGGCCAGAGCGCCCGCGGACCCGGCGCTCTCGTCCTGGTCGCGGACGGAGGTGTCGCCGACGGGTGCGAAGGCCGCGTCGGTCGTAGCGCAGGTCCCGAAAAAGCAGCCGGTTGCGGTGCAAGCGCCGGCCACCGCCGCGCCTGCCGCGGCAACGCCGGGCGGTCACCGCATCCAGCTCACCGCCTTCAAGAGCCAGGAGGAGGCCAGGGCGCTCGCAGAGCGCGTGAGCCGCGATTTCCGCGATCAGATCGGCGCGCGCGCTTTCGACATCGGAGAGGCGCGGTTTGGCGGTGCCATCTACTATCGCCCGCAGTTCGGCACCTTCGCCACGTTGAACGAGGCCAAGTATCTGTGCGCCCGCATCCGGGCCACCGGCGTTGACTGCTTGGTCAGTCCGTAGGCCTGGATCGCTCCCGGCATCGGACGGAAGTCGATCCTTCGGCGCGAGCGTCGGCAGTTGTCCGCGGGACGTTGGTCGAGTAGATGTGTCCCGGCTGGCGCCGCTTGGACGCGCCGGCGTCGCCGGAGTCCGATCATGCGGTGTCTTGACCGAAAGACCCGCGAGGCTGCCACCGGCGAGGGTGGAGGCCGATGCAGAACACTT
>CAYWBX010000648.1:0-2539 GCA_964456015.1 uncultured Hyphomicrobiaceae bacterium
ATCGTGAAGTCAGTCCCGGCGTCACCTATTGGCGATTCGCCAACTTCCTGTTTCCGTTCTGGACGCAGGCGCCAAACGGCGAGTTCCAGAGCCACATGCACGCGCGCGCCTGGGTGCCACTCGACGACCACCACACCATGTTCGTCTTCATCTGGTGGAAGAAAGCGAAGGCTGCCAACTCGATGCCGACGCCCGTCCTGAAGGACGGCCGACCGATCGGCGGGGCCGGACGCGGCAACCGGCTCTTGCCAAACACGACGGATTGGCTCGGACGCTGGCGAATGGCCGATAACGAAGCGAACGACTGGGGCATCGATCGGGAGGCGCAGCGCAGCAACCGCATCTACAGCGGCATCGACGGCATCCATCTGCAGGACCAGGCAATCACCGAGAGCATGGGGCCGATCACTGATTTCGCGTTCGAGCATCTGGCGCCGTCGGACCGCATGATCACGCGGACGCGGCGGCGGCTCTTGATGGCGGCACGCGCGCTGCGCGACAGGGGCGAGCCGCCGCCCGGGGCTGCGGACCCGTCGGTCTACAGAGGCGCGCGCAGCGGCTATCTGACGAGCCGCAGCGATCGGCCTTGGCAGGAGGTCTACGCCGGCGAGTTTGCCGCGGCGCTGCATCCGCCGGCCGTGGCGCCGGCGACGGCGGCCGAGTAGGCGCGTCAAGCGAGTCAGCGGCCGTTCTTCAGCGCCATGTCGCCAATGATGTGATGCTCAAGCTCCTTGCGCGCGAAGACCCATTCGCCGTCGATTTTGGCGAACTGGTCCTTGTAGCGGCCGCCCATCACCGGCAGGAGGCCGCGATCAGATTCCCGCACGACGAGATAGTCCGACGTCGCCGCCGCACGGTCGCCGTCCAGCCTGATCACGATGTTGGTGATGTAGTGCTTTCGCTGCGGACCTTCCCCGGGGCGGGGAACGACGCTCGCCAGCAACGCCTCGATCGCCGTGCGTCCCTTCGCGGCGCCATAGGTCGTCGTCCATTCGCCGTCGGCTGCAAAGAGCGCCGCGACGCCTGCGAAGTCGCAGGCATCGAGCGCATAGCAATAGCGCGCCATCAGTTCGCGGATGGCGTCCTTCTCGTCTGCAACCGATGTCATGGGGACCCTGCCGGGACGATTTCTCGGGGCGCGCGAGCGATGACCGGTCGTGGAGCTGCTACTCTGCCGCCATCAGACGCGAGGGCGGCGTGAAGCCCTTGGGCAGGCCGGCGCGCAGGATCGTCCCGTAGAAGCTCTCGTTCGGCAGCGCGGCCTCGGCGATCTCGCGCGCCTTGCGGTACTTCTCAAGATCGACGCCGGTCCTGAGGCCTTCCTTCTCGAGCAGGAAGACGAGATCCTCCATCACGATGTTGCCGGAGGCGCCGGGCGCGAACGGACAGCCGCCGAGGCCGCCGGTGGAGGCATCGAAGCCCGCGGCTCCGGCCTCGAGCGCCGCGTAGACGTTCGCAAGGCCCAGCCCGCGCGTGTCGTGGAAGTGGGCGTAAACGGGCTTGCCCGCGGCAAGGCGGACCGCGTGCGTGAAGAGGTTCGAAATCTCGCTCGGCGCCGCGTAGCCGACCGTGTCGGCCAGCGTGATCTCGTCGGCACCGAGCGTGAGATAGCGATCGACGAACCGCAGGACGCGGTCCGGATCGACGCGGCCTTCGATGGTGCAGCCGAAGGAGGTTGCAAGGCAGCCCTGGATCTTGATGTCCTTCCACTCGGGGCGCTCCTTCCGCAACGCCACCACGTTTTCAAATTCGGCAAACGAGGCATCCGTCGACTTGCGCACGTTCGAAAGGTTGTGGCCTTCCGAGACTGACAGCACGAAATTGACGTTGCGCACGCCGGAAAGGAGCATGTTCTCGGCGCCCTTCCGGTTCGGGGCGAGAGCGCAGATTTTCGGGCCGTTCGGGCCCTTGATGGAGAGGCTGGCCTTGGCCACCTCGGCGGCGTCGGCGAACTGCGGAATCACTTTCGCCGGAACGAAGTTGGTGATCTCGATTTCCGGCACACCGGCCTCGGCGACAGCGCGGGCCCAGGCAAGCTTGGTCTCGGTCGGCACGAACGACTTGACGAGCTGCAGGCCGTCCCGGAGGCCCACCTCGCGCACGATGATGTCCAGCTTCGCCATGGTCTGTCTCCTTGCGTCATCGGCGTCGGCTGCCGACGGAACTGCCGCTCCTCACCCATTCATTCGCGCCGATCGCGCCGGCGTGCAAGTGGGCGATACCGCCAGCAGGGTTGCAGCTTCGAGCGTCGGGCCGCGCTGTGCCCGGGCCAAACGTTCCGGCTTACTGGCCCTTGTACACGGGCTTCCTCTTCTCGTTGAAAGCGTTGATGCCCTCCTGGCGGTCTTGCGTCACGACGGTGCGGTTGTAGGCCTCGATCTCGAAGGCGTAGCCCGTCGCGCGGTCGAGCTCGGTCGCCTTGTCGAGCGCCTTCTTGGCCTGGCGCGCCGAGACCGGGGCATTGGCGGCGATCTTCCTCGCCGTCGCCATGACCTCGTCCATCAGCTTCGCAGCCGGCACGACCTTGTTGACCATCCCC
>CAYWBX010000649.1:0-2531 GCA_964456015.1 uncultured Hyphomicrobiaceae bacterium
TGAACCGGAACGTGCTCGGCCTGCGCGATCAGGCGGCCCGTCGCATCGCATATGCCGGTCGAGAAATCCCGGCTCGAGTTCAGGATTTGCGAGTAGGAGGTCCGCAGCATCGCCTCGCCCATCTCCTCGACGATGGCATGCAGCCGATGCTGGACGACCGAGACCGTGATCGGATCGACTTTGCTGTCGGCTGTGCTGGCCAGATCCTGCATGAACTCGAATCTCCCGGGCTTGGCGGCCGGAACTCATCCTGGCGCCTCGAAACCGCCGGAGCGCACTTTGCGGACAGCCGCCGCTGGCCGTCAACTCGCATCGCGATGACGCAGGTCCCTACGACCGCGGCCCCGCAGGACTGCGCTTCCGCTCAGGGCGCGCGGACGATCACGGGGTGCCGGTCGAGCAGCTCCGCAAGGACGGCGAAGCGGCGGTGCAGCCGCTCGCCATCGAGGTCGTGATAGGCCTTCGGAAGGGTGAGGATGAGCCGGTTGCCGTCGTAGCGCAGCGGCGTCTCGTCGATGATGCCGTGACGCCCGATCGAGATCATGTGAGCCGCGCGGATGGCCGCGCCGACGATGCGCGCGCGGCGCAGCGTCCGCTTCGAAACGAGCGCCTTGAGCCGTTCGGAGAATGTTTCCGGCACCTCGCCGTCCTCGTCCGGGCCAACATGGCGGAAGTACACCGAAAGCGCCAGGAAGGTGCGTCCTTCATGGTCGATGCCGCCAAGGCCGGCATGTGCGACGACGTTGAGGCTCTGCTCGCCCCGATAGTCGGGATGTGCGCGCCAGCCGATGTCGGAGAGCAGGCAGGCTGCATGACGCAGGCGGCGCTCTTCCTCAGTCTCGCCCGGCCCGGACCCGGAGAAGATGGCGTCCGTCCAGGTGCACAGCTCCCGGGCGTGCTGCGGCGACCGCGACCTCAGGCGGGCGTAGGCGTCGGCGAACGCGATGAGCGGATCCTTGTCGCGCTCCTGCGGCGAGAGCAGGGAGTGCAGCAGGCCTTCCCGGATGCCGAAGACCGAGAACACAACGTCGGCAGGTCGCATGCGTCGCAGAACGCGCTCCAGCGCTATGGCGCCGAAGGGCAAGACCTCGCGGCGCGCCCGCGAGATTTCGGCCCCTCCCCTTATGTCGGAAAGCTTGCGAGACTTCCGGATGACCTCGCAGAACTCCATCGCCTCGCGCGCCGGGATGCGATAGCCGTGCATGACGCGAAGGGGATAATCCATCGCCGACATGTGCAGCCGCGCCAGCGCCCGCCATGTGCCACCCACGGCGTAGAACGTGCGGCCGACGCCGCGAGCCAGAAACGGGACGGATGCGACCTCCTCATCCGCGATTTCAAGCGCCCGCTCGATTCGTCCGCCGGAGCTGTCGATGAGCCGCAGCCCGCCAAGCGGCAGCGTCACCGCCTCGAGGCGCTTGCCGGGGGGAACTTCGATCAGCTCAAGGCTGCCGCCGCCGAGGTCTCCGGCAATTCCGTTTGGGTTGCGAAATCCCATCATGATGCCGCGTGCAGCGAGCTCGGCTTCCCGCTCGCCCGACAGAACCTGGATCGGAACGCCTGCCGCCCGTTCCGCCCGCGCGATGAATTCCGCGCCGTCCCGCGCCTCGCGCACGGCTGCCGTGGCGATCGCCTTCACGTTCTTGACGCTCAGGACCCGCGTGATGGCGCGAAAGCGCGTGAGCGCGGCCAGCGCCCGGCCGATCGCCTCCTCTCCGAGCATCCGGGTGGAGCCGACGGTACGTCCAAGGCCGCAGAGGACCTTCTCGTTGAAGCGCGGTGTCGGGCTGCGCACGGCGCCTTCGTAGACGACGAGACGGACCGAGTTGGATCCGATGTCGATCACGGCGATCGGCTCGAGTTCCTCGGCCGGTCCGCCAGTCGCATCGCTGCCCCCCGGAACGCTCATGAGTCCTTCTTGCCCTCGTCCTTGTCCTTGGCGGCGACGCGGAAACGGGGCGGAAAGCTGTGCTTCAAGGACTGTCCGCGACCCGACAGGCTCGGGTTGGTCATGAAGTACTTGTGCGCGTTGAACGGTTCGGTGCCCGGCGCCGGCTCGATCCTGGTCGAGGTCCCGTCCGGGTTGAGCCGCCAGCTCTGCTCGTTGTCCTTCAAGCACGCGACCATGATCTGGCCAAGGATCTGCTCATGCACGGTAGGGTTGCGCATCGGTACCATGACCTCGACCCGCCGGTCGAGGTTGCGCGGCATCATGTCGGCGGAACTGATGTAGACGAGCGCGTCGGGGCTCGGCAGGCCGTGGCCCGCGCCGAAGCAGTAGATGCGGCCGTGCTCGAGGAAGCGGCCGACGATGCTCTTGACCCGAATGTTCTCGGAAAGCCCCGCAATCCCGGGGCGCAGGCAGCAGATCCCGCGCACGATGAGGTCGATCTCGACTCCGGCGGAGCTTGCGGTGTAAAGCGCCTCGATGATCTCCCGGTCCACGAGCGAGTTCATCTTCATCCAGATGGCGGCCGGGCGGCCTGCCCGGGCGTGCGCGATCTCGTCGCCAATGTGAGCGAGCATGCGCG
>CAYWBX010000650.1:0-2528 GCA_964456015.1 uncultured Hyphomicrobiaceae bacterium
CGACGCGGTCAGGATAGCGGAGGGCGCCCTGGCCCGCATCGAGGGCTGGGGCGGGCCGCAAGCCCTGCCGGCGCGGGTCACGCGCATCGAGCCGGCCGGCTTTACGAAGGTCTCGGCGCTCGGGATCGAAGAGCAGCGCGTGCGCACGATCCTCGACTTCGAGGGCGCGCCCGAGGTTCGCCGCCGGCTCGGACATGAATATCGGCTGTTCGTGAGCATCACCACCTGGTCTGCCGACGCCGCGCTGCGTGCTCCCCTTGCGGCCCTCTTTCGCAGCGGCGACCGCTGGGCGGTGTTTCGCGAAGAGGCGGGCCGCGCCCGACTGGTCCCGGTCGAGGTCGGGCAGCGCAATGCCGAATTCGCGGAGATCCTTTCTGGCCTCAAGCCGGGAGACGCCATCGTCCTCCATCCGAGCGACCGGGTTGGCGATGGCGTCCCGATCCGGTCGCGATGAGACGGCGAAAACCGGGCACAGGCCTGTCCGCAACGGCGCTTCGGCAAAGCCGCCGGGCGGCGGCTCGAGCCCGCAACCGCGCGCGCGACGGGCTTGCGACCGCTATTGCAGTTCCGCGATCCCCATCGCGTTACCGTAGCGGCGACTGGCCTCGAGAAAGTCGCCGTACTTGCGATGCACCGCGGTGTGCTGCACGCAGGCGAGCAACAGCCGTTCGCGATCGAAGCTCCGGTTCTTGAAGTAGTCCTCGATGAGGAGCTGGCCGAGTTCCTGATTGTGCGGATCGTTGCCGATGCGTGTGGCGCAAAGCGCGAGCTGCTCGGTGAGCGCGTTGGGGTCGCCGCCTGCGGCGAGAGAGGCGCGAGTCCACGCCACGGCCTGCGGCCCGTCGAGTGCGATCGTCGCTGCGGCGACTTGCTCGAGAAGCTGGCCGGGCGACTTGCTCTCGGCACCGACCGGCAGCACGGCGCGGACCTCACGGCCGTCGCCCGTCTGCCGGGCATGCCAGGCGTTGCGGTTGAGGTATGAGGTGGCCACATAGAGCAGCTTCAAACGCTGCGGGTGTGCAAATGTGTCGTAGAACCAGCCGAGCGTGTTCAGATACTCATAGCAGTGCTGCGGGATCGAGAAGTTGAGGGTGTCCTGCGTCTCGAGCAGCACCTGCGCGCCGCCGACCTGGAGCACGTCGAGGATCTGGCGGGGACCCTTGCCGGCAAGGAGCAGCCGGCTCAGCGCCTCCTGGATCTGCGGCTCGTGACCATGGAGAACGACGTCGAGGAACGCTTCCGCTTCGAGCCGAGTGAGGCTCTCGCTCTGGCGCAGGATGGCGGCTTCCTTCGCCGTTGCACCGGCGTAGGGGATGGCCGAGATCTTCTGCTTCTCGATGTAGTGCGTGATGCAGTTGCAGGCCATCTCGTAGGTCGAGTACCAGCGCGGACCGACCGCGATATCGAGGGCGCCGGCGTAGAGAACGTGATGGGCGTTATCCCAGCCGACGAAATTGCCGAGCTCAACCGTCGCGCGGGCCCGGAAGGCCTTGTGCCCGGTGGTGTAGGAGCGATTGAGATAGACCCGGTCCTGCAGGTCGATGAGACCCGCAAAGCACAGTTGCGCAAGCGCCTGCCTGCGATGCTTCGGCTCCTCCATGATGCCAAGGAAGATGCGATAGGCCTCGAGCACGTGGCCGCGGTGAACATGGTCGAGCCAACGGTCGAGCTTGTCCTCGATCGGGCCCTCGATGTGCTCGGCCGTCTGGTCGGGCCAGTGCACGACGGGCTCGACCGGCTTGCCCTCGATCGGCGCCATGCCGCGCGAGTAGTGGCCGGGGGCCTTGTTGATCTTCTGGTTCCAGATGTCGAGACCGGTCGGAATGTACCAGACGGTCTGCGCCATCGCGAGGCCGGCGGTGCGCTTCGGCAGGAGCTTCGCCAGATGCGTGGTGGCGCGCGCCGACAACAGGCAATGGTCGTTGTTGACGAAGTTGATGAATCCCTGGTCGATGCGCTCGTGGTAGGGAACATGCGTGAGCGGCGCATGGATGCGCACGCCTTCGGCGACGATTTCCGGCAGCGGACGCTCGCTCCTCAGGAGGTCATAGTAGACCTCGCTTGCGCCTACCTGATCGCGGACGAGGATGCGCTCCTCAAGGCGATCGTAGAGATGACGGGCGCTGGTCGGAATTGCGGCCGACGGCATGGTATCCTGCGGCATGGACTGTTCCCTCCGGCGTTGCGCGCTCAGCGCGCGGCCCGGGCCTGGCGAGCAGGCCACGACGGCCATTGAGCAAGAGAGTGGCACAGCCGCGGCGGGCCGAGCTACGTCAAAATTGCATGGAGCGAAGGGACAGCCCGTCGGCGTGCTGCGCCGCACCATGCCGCTGCCAGGCCTCGGGAGGCGCGCCGGGACTGTCGATCGCGGCGGTGAGAGGGCGAATGCCATGCCGCCCCGCGCAGCCGCCGGATCTGACCCGCTCGTGGCGGGGCGTCGACCGGCCGCGGGGTGAGGGGAGCCGCTACTCGCGCCCGGCGAGGCGGCGGTCGATCGACTCGAGCAGCCGGCGCAGGTCCTCCCGCTC
>CAYWBX010000651.1:0-2514 GCA_964456015.1 uncultured Hyphomicrobiaceae bacterium
GCCCCTTGCCCCTTGCCCACTAACTACTAACCACTAACCACTAACCACTAACCACTAACTACTAACCACTCTCTTCCCCTAACTTGTAATTAGTAGCCAATAAAGTGCAGCACGTCACGCAAAACGCTGTAACCAGCTAAATCCCAAAGCAAATAAGCAAGAAAACCAATCATTGCTAAACGCCCGTTCCAAAGTTCAGCTTGGGGAGTCCAGCCAAATAGAAAAGCATTGCGATCTTTGCCGTTATATTCTGTAGTAATTGGTGGTAAATCGGTAGAAGGACGAGTTTCCATTTTGCCTCCAAAATCAATTCTGTCGAATTATTCTTTGTCTGCTGTTAGTTATTAGTTATTTAGTGGTTCTTGAGTAGTTAATAACTAATAACTAATTCTCGATTCCAACGTTTTGTTACATATCTTTAATTTAGCTATCAATTGCTACCCTGTTGTATTCCTATGGGTACAATATCCAGGCACTTCTAATGGACGATTCTCAAGGCTTTTTTTAGATGCCGGAATACACCTTTAGAGGGTGATAAAAAAAACTATTTCTAAATAAATGTTAATCTGAACGTTGTTATAAGTAATTTTACTGAAATACTCTCAAGAGTGTCAAGCTCGTGCATTAGTGAGAAAAACTTATATCCAATGCAGTATATGGGTATCACACCAGAGATGGATGCTATAAGTGCCCAAATTCCACGATTCTGAGCTAAAGAGTAGGTTATAAGGACTAGTACAAGAGTAAAAGCAGGTTAGCAACTTTTTATACTGACAATTAAAAATTATGAGGAAGGAAATAGAATGTTTCAGAGTACAGTAATAACGCTGGAACTTTACAAACCTTTATTTTGGATAGCACAGGCTATAGTAGAACCACCAGCAGGTATTTCTCCAGCACAGGCATCAGTTGCTTTCTCCGGTCCACGCTTTTTTACTGCTTTAATCTCCGGTGTGATCCTGGCTTTTGCATTTCAATTGGTATTAACCAACCTCTCGGTTGCCGCAGGTATTTCTTACTTGGGGCGTCCATCTGATTCAGATCATGGGGAAGCCGGAACTTTAGGAGGGACGATTCGCAAAATCGGTACAGCAGTAGGAGTTTGGACTTTAGTCACGGTTACAATTGCCTTGGCGATCGCTAGTTTTTTGGCAGTAAAACTTAGCCTGGTGATTTTCAGCCCAGGACTGGGAGCAATTCTAGGCGCGGTGATTTGGGGTGCATACTTCTTGCTGCTAGTATGGGTAAGTTCCACCACAGTCGGTTCCTTAATTGGCAATGTCGTTAACACCGCAACCTCCGGCTTTCAGGCGCTCATGGGAACAGCCACTGCTGCGTTAGGTGCAAAGGCTGTGAATCAGCAAGTGGTGTCAACGGCTGAAGCCGCAGCCGCAGCAGTACGTCGGGAATTGGGCGGTGCGATTGACCCCGGTGGCGTCCGGGAAAAAGTTGAGGATTACCTAGAAATGCTGCGTACTCCAGAGCTAGATATATCGAGGATTCGCAGTGATTTTGAAAAATTGTTGAGCGATCCGCAACTCAGAGATATCGCCACTAGTGGCGATATTCGTAACATTGACCGTCAGAAGTTTGTCGATTTAGTCAGCAGCCGTACCGACCTCTCGAAGCGAGATGTTAACCGTATTGCGGACACTTTATATAGTGTTTGGCAGCAGACAGTAGGTCAAGTAGGTCAGGTTCGTCCCCAAGATCGGATGGGTGAGTTGGTAGATTATGTTAAATCGCTCAAGCCAGGACAGACGAACACAGACGAACTGAACCGCAAGCTAGATCAGCTGATTGCGGAAATGCGTTCTGCGAGAGAAGCCGATCGAAGGGCAACTCAAGAAACTGCTCCTGGCCCGATTCAGCGGACACTACAACAAGGAATAACCACTCTGACTGGTATTGTATTAGGGCGAACCGATCTGTCAGATTTAGATGTAGAAAAAATCTTAGGCACTTTAACTACAGCTAAAGATAAAGTTGGCGAACAAGCAGATAAATTAGGACTACCTATACCAAAGCAACCTTACAGCCCCATCCACGCGGATGTAGAAAATTACCTGCTCAACACCTATGCTTGGCAACTGAGTTCGGAAAAAATAGCTCAGGAATTTCGCGATGTTATCTACGATCCCGCAGCCGATCCGGGAATAGTGCGGCGGGAGTTAGAACGACTTTCTCGGAGCGATTTTGTTAATATTTTGCAACAGCGGGGTCTTTTGACCCAAGCGGAAATTCAGCGCATTGCTGACAACTTGGAAACTGTTCGCCAAGAAGTTTTGGTGACAGTCACCGCTGAGGAAGAAAAAGAGATAACACAAGACTTGCAACGCCGAGTCGAGAGTTATCTGCTCGTGACTCCAAAATCAGAATTGACCGCAGAAGGTATAGAGCGAGATTTTAGAGCATTGTTGTCAGATTCCGACGCTGATTATGAGACTTTATCTCGACGCTTGTCAATGTTTGACCGTCAAGGGATGCGGGAGATATTACTTTCACGCAATGATA
>CAYWBX010000652.1:0-2506 GCA_964456015.1 uncultured Hyphomicrobiaceae bacterium
GGGTTGTGGCTTGAATCTCTTGCGCAATTCGGGTGCGCTCAGCTGCCACGGTGGTTTCCTGCAGGTTTTGATTTTGCTGTTGGGACTGAACGGTTAATTGAACTTGTAAGGCAGTTTGCGTTTGGATGAGGGAAGTATCCTCTGTGCCGACCAGGGTACAGCTCAATCCTACAAGAAGCATGCTCACGATGATCGCAAACCATCGGCGGGAATGCCGAGTAACAGGGACTGTGCGATGGGGATATGGGTTCATAATTTGTCTCCTTAGATGATCAAGATTCAGGGATTTTGATATTTAAGACGCTGATATAAGGTCTGGTAAATATAGTTTTGCCATAGCATGGTCATTAATTTCTGGTCGTATTCATGACTGCGGAAGGTCTGGATGATCAGCCTTCCCTGCAGACAAGTTGCTAATGTGCCATGAGAGGTTTTGTCGGTAACGATTGTGCCGGCGAGCAGGAGCGCATCTCCAACCGGTTGTGCGTTCACTGTTTTGATTTGCAGAAGATCGCCGATATCATCTATCCACAGTGGAGCAGCATTTCGCAAAGAGGGCGCTATGAGATTAGGGGTTGTAAAGACAGGGTGCTCGGGTTGCAAGAACCAGACAGCGCGGCTGGGGGGATCATACCAATCGCCAAATACTTTGATGCCGCAGAGATCCAGCAGATTGCGAACCTTGCCTTGGGTCAGATCATCTAAATCCCAGACTTCTAGAATAACAGCGCTGCCCTGTTCCAGGCGTTGGACGAGGTAATCGAAATATTCCCCTTGAATCCGTCCGGAGGCCTCGGCAGCCGCGATGATGAGATCCCACTCATCGGTGCTGTTCAGTTGGCTTTTGAACCAACCCTGGGCGCTTCCAACATCAGTATACGTATAGCCAGAGGAGTCAAGCGCATTTTTTACATAGCGGTACAGCCCAAGAGAGTTTCCCGAAATATCTTCAAAGAGCAAAATACGGGCGGAGGAGAATTGCTGTTCGTCTATGGGCGCTGGCGAGGGTGCAACGGTTGGAGCGGAGGTTGGTGTGGGGAGGAAAGGGGGCGTCGGTTGAGCCAGAGTCAGTTGTTCGGCTTGTTGGGCAAGCGAAGTGGCACGCAGGTCTAATGCTATTTGGGTTGCTTGTTGAGAGACCTGTGTAGCTTCGATTTCGAGCGCCGAGATGGTTGCTATGTTGATGGATTCGGGTTGATTTTGGGGTACACAAGCGACGAAAAGCAGAAGGCAGATAAGGAAAACCTTTGATGCATGATTGAAGAAGAAACGCATTAACATGGCATTTCCTGATTATCCTTCTTAAAGCCAAGACAAAACATGTGATGATTAACGAACCTGACCTACCGTTCTGGGATTCATCAACAATTTTTCAATTGTGTCAGAAAACTTGGGGTAAGTAAGAAATCACTTAAAGCCTTAACCTGTAGTTAAAGTATAGAGAAGGAAAGGGAAAATGTCAATAACATCAGGGGTTGATTTCGAAACTCACTTCGGCTTCTGATTGGTTACCTGCCAGGTCTATGACAACTACTTTCAAACGATGTTTGCCGGTGTGGGTGGACCAGGGGAAGACATAAGGGGGTTGAACCAACGTATGTAACTTTTTATTGTCGAGATAGATCTCGATTTGCTTTATCCCCAAGTCATCGCTGGGTTGAAATTCAAATGTGAGCGTTGGATAATCCGTTGCAGAAAAGCTTTGCGCCGCTTGGGGACGAAGAATTGAAATCTGTGGCGAGGTGTTATCTACCGTCAATTGGAGCAAGGCAGTCTCGACTCTGTTTTCTTTGCCAACAACCTGGAGCTGAAGGGTGAACAAACCTTCTAACTCCGATGTATCCCAAACACCGAGGATGCCTTCCCTTACCGGCTGATTTTTTTCTGCTACTTGAAACCATTCTCTGGGGTACAAACCGCGGCCGATTTGGAGGCGATAATACTGAAAACCTTCTCCGTTGGCGCGCCCATGGATAGTGACTTTTCCGTGCACATAGGCGAACATAGCGGGGGAGGTGATTTGGGCGTTCGCAGAGGAGCGTGAAGAGGGTTGGATGACATCATACTCACGCGGGGGGAGGGGTAAACCCTCCGCCACAGCCCAGGATTGCGCTTCGGGCGGTACGACTAAAAAACGCTTTTCTTTAACGAATTCAACCGGAGTAAATACAGTAGCCAGACGACCAGTTTGTTCGTTGATCAGAAAGCTTTGGTAAAGCGTGTCCGTTTGGTGGGGTTCGTTTCCCTGTATAAAGATTTCATCTACAGTTGCCGGACAATCTTTATCCGGCAACATGCCGGACGGGTTGCAAACCTTGATGGTCTGGAGTCCTGCCGGCGGTTCCCATTTTTGGGTGGGTAGATCTCGAGAGGAATACTGAATGAGCGCATGCCAAATGCCGGTTGCGCCCGATAGCGGCACGGAATCCGTGTCTGCCGTGGAGCCTAACCACACGCCTACCAACCGCTGTGGGGTGAAGCCGATTGCCCAATACTGGTTGTTGTG
>CAYWBX010000653.1:0-2498 GCA_964456015.1 uncultured Hyphomicrobiaceae bacterium
GGCGCATTCCGATGACCATGATGCCGGAGCTGGTGGCCGCCTTCCACTCGCTCGTCGGCCTGGCGGCGGTCTTCGTCGCGGCCGGCGCGCTCTATGCGCCGGAGGCCTTCGGAATCGGCAGCGCCGGCGCCATCAACGCGGCAAGTCTCCTCGAGATGTCGCTCGGCACGGCGATCGGGGCGATCACGTTCACAGGCTCCGTCATCGCCTTCGCAAAGCTCTCCGGCCGCATGTCCGGCAAGCCGATCATTCTGCCAGCCCGCCATGCCATCAACCTGGCGCTCGGACTCGGCATCCTCGCGCTCATCTATTTCTTCTGCGCTTCCGGCGGCAGCGGCGGCCTGTTCTGGGCCATTACCTTGGCCGCGCTCCTGTTCGGCGTCCTCATCATCATTCCGATCGGCGGAGCGGACATGCCGGTCGTCGTCTCGATGCTGAACTCCTACTCGGGCTGGGCGGCTGCCGGCATCGGCTTCACGCTCGGCAACATCGCGCTCATCATAACGGGCGCCCTCGTCGGATCCTCCGGCGCGATCCTGTCCTACATCATGTGCAAGGGGATGAACCGCGCGTTCCTGTCGGTGATCGCCGGCGGCTTCGGCGGCGAGACGGCGGGGCCCTCGGCGGGCGGCGGCGAGCAGAAACCCGTCAAGCTCGGCGGCGCGGAGGACGCTGCCTACATCCTGAAGAACGCCGGCAAGGTCATCATCGTGCCGGGCTATGGCATGGCGGTTGCGCAAGCCCAGCACGCGCTGCGCGAGATGGCCGACAACCTCAAGAAGGCCGGCGTCGAAGTGAAGTACGCCATTCATCCGGTGGCGGGCCGGATGCCCGGCCACATGAACGTGCTGCTCGCCGAGGCCAACGTGCCCTACGACGAGGTGTTCGAGCTCGAGGACATCAATTCGGAGTTCTCGCAGGCCGATGCGGTCTACGTCATCGGCGCCAACGATGTCGTGAACCCGGCCGCAGAGGAGGACAAGTCCTCGCCGATCTACGGAATGCCGGTCCTGCAGGTGTGGAAGGCGGGGACCGTTCTTTTCAATAAGCGTTCGCTGGCCTCGGGCTACGCCGGGATCGACAACGCCGTCTTCTATCGCGACAACACCATCATGGTGCTCGGCGACGCGAAGAAGATGACCGAAGAGATCGCCAAAGGCCTCGCCGGCACCGGCGGGCACTGAAGCCACCCGCTCACGCTCAAGCCTATCTCCCGTTGCGAGCGCCGTCCTGCGAGACGCAGCGCGCCCATCGCTCTTTCCAGAATTACAGCACGATATCGACCGCGGCTTCCGGCACCTCCGCATTCGCCGAAAAGACCATGCTCACGACGCGCTGCTCGGCCGCGCTCAGCCGGCTGAACAGAAAGTCGTTTGCGTTCTGTGCATGGCCCGCAATGTAGAATTGCGTCGTGAGTTCGCGGCCGTTGTGCCGCACCTTCACGTGAATGTGCGGCGTGCGTCCCGGATAGGGGACCGGCTTGATGGTACGGAAAGCGTAGGTGCCGTCCGCGCCGGTGACAAAGTGCCCGAAGCCCTGAAACGCGGGGTCACGCGGGCGCGAGCCGCGGTCGGCCGGATGCAGATAACGCCCATTGACGTCGCACTGCCAGATCTCGACGCGGGCGCCAGCGACCGGATTGCGGTCCGCATCGAGCACGCGCCCCTTGAGCACGATCACTTCTCCGCCGGCCTCCTTGACGGCGCCCGCCACCCTCACCAGGTCGTTGTCGACATCGCCAAGTCGCGCCCCCGCCGACGGATAGTAAGGCCCCTCCGTGGAGGCGGGTGTGCGCTGTCCGAATGCCCGCCCGCCAAACATCGCAACGACGGGCAGCCCCGCAAGCGCGCGGACGACGCTGCGGCGCGTCGATCCGGCCATCGCAAGCGCCCGGCTGCGGAACCGGCCGTTCATCATGACTGTCCTCCATGCCATCACGCCGCACGCGCGTGCCTCGAGGGTTAGGCCGCATCGAAGACCGCAGCAACGGCACGCACTTTCAAATCTTGCTGATTGGATCGCGAAAGCCTCGCGGCTGAGGCCGAAGAAAATTGAGAGGCTCCGAAACGGCGGTGCCGGCGCACGACACCGCGGCATCCCGGCTGGCGCGAGGCCGCACGGCCTCGGCACGCGCGCCCTCCGGCCTTGCCGTCGCAAGATGCCAGCAGAGCGCCGACAACCGCTTCAGGAGCGGTGGCGAGAGCAGAGCGCCAGCCTTGAGCTGCGCTCATCGCCCGTCACCACAGCGCCCGAATCGCACCGTCAGATCCATCGGCGAAGCGCCTTTGAGGATCGCCCGATGCCGCCGCCCGGCCACCGGTTCGACGCCGAGTATCGCTCGCAATCCGCGCCGGGCTGGTCGCCGGCGACGGTGCGCTTCGATGTGCGCGGTCTCATCATCGAGGCGCGCGAGAGCGGGGGGGCGCGCGTCTGGCCTTTCGCCTCCCTGACCTCCCATGCCGCCGTCCCGATCGAAGGCTCGAATCGCGTCGTTCTGA
>CAYWBX010000654.1:0-2498 GCA_964456015.1 uncultured Hyphomicrobiaceae bacterium
CGGACGTCTCCGCGAGAACCACTCTCGCCCGCTCGGCGATCACGGCGAGGCTCGTCGCGCCGAGGACCGGAGCACCGGTCGCGAGCGCAAGGGCACGGGCGGCGGCGATGCCCGTCCGCACGCCGGTGAAGCTGCCCGGACCAAGCGTCACGGCGATCCGATCGATCGCGCGAACGGCGACCCCGGCGCGCTGCGCCACCTCGGCGATCATCGGAACAATCCGCTCCGCGTGCCCCGTCGCCAGCTCCTCATAGCTCTCGACGAACTGGGACGCCCCCGCCTCATCGCTCCATTCAAGGGCGACGGACACGGCCTGCCAGCACGCATCGAGCGCCAGAAGCGGCATGGTCGCCAAGTCTCCGCTTCAGAGAATCTTCGCCATCTCGTCAAACGCAAAGCGCGGCGAGCGATTGAAAAGGCCCGCCGGATCGCCGTAGCCGAGGTTGCACAGAAAGTTCGACTTGACGTGGCCCTCCGGAAAGAACTCGCGGTCAACGCCGGCGTTGTCAAAGCCGGACATCGGACCGGCATCGAGGCCCAGGGCGCGCGCTGCAAGAATGAGATAGGCGCCTTGCAGCGAGCCGTTGCGCATGGCGGTCGTCTGGATCGTCGTCTCGTTGCCCTCGAACCACGTCCGCGCCGCCTGATTGTGCGGAAAGAGGCGCGGCAGATGCTCGTAGAAGCGCAGATCATAGCCGATGATCGCGCAGACCGGCGCCTTCATGGTCTTCGCTCGATTGTTCTCGGACAGGAACGGCGCCAGCCGCTGCTTGGCGGATTGCGACTTCACGAAAAGGATGCGGGCGGGCTGGCAGTTGGCGCTGGTCGGCCCCATCTTCAGAAGATCGACGATCTCCCTCAAGACAGAATCCGGGACGTCCTTTTCTTGCCAGGCATTGTGCGTCCGCGCCGTGCGGAAGAGCTGATCAAGGGCGGCGTTGTCAAGGACGTTGGCCACGGGTGTCGTCTCCTGTCTGCAATCTGTCTTGCGGCTCGCCTGGACGGACGCGGCACGCATTTGCGCCGTCCGGTGCACTCCCATGCGGCATTGTCCGTCACCGAAGGAATGGGCCGAAGCCCGGTCAACTCCTCTGCGCGTTGCCCTTGTAGCCTTCGAGAACGCGGTGCTCGGCCTGCGCCAGCACACGGGTGTGCATCAGATACCAAATCAGGGCCAGCACCTGCAGCGCAAGCAGAAGTCCGAACGCCATGCGATAGCCCTCAGGCGCGTAGCCGCCGGTGCCCGACGTCGGGTAGAGGTCGATGACCGCGCCAATCGCGTACTGGAAAAGAAACGCGAACAGGAACATCGGCAGGTTGATGCCCGAATTGGCGCGGCCGGAGCGCTCCGCGCCGTAGTAGCTCGCGAGCCACGGAAATGCGATCACCGCGGCTTGGCCGGTCATGCCAAACAGCGACCAGAGAACGAGCTCGAGCGATTTGATCTCAAGAATAATTCCGAGCTGAGTGGTCATGAAGAGCACAATAAAGGCGAGGACCACCTTCAGGAGGCTGACGCCGCGCCGTGACATGAAGTCGGCGACCCAGCCGGTGATGAGAATCCCTGCGAAAAAGGCGGCCGCCATCACGAAAAGCCGGTTGGCGACCGACGTGCGGTCGAGCCCGGCGATATCGCGAAACCAGGGCCCCGCCCAAAGCGTCTGAATGGCGATGTGCGCGCCGGAGGTGATCGCAAGAAGGGGCGCCATTGCGATGAATACCCGGTCGCGCGCGATCGACCAGACCTCGGCAAGCTCCGCAGCGAGACGCGACTGGCGCGCCGGTCCCGGCCGCTCCGGCACGACAAACAGGATGATTGCCGAGACGAGGAGCGTGATCGCCGCAAGGGCCTGAAACCCGGCGCGCCAGCCGATGGCCTGGACCGCCGCCTCGAGCGGCGCCGTCGCCATGAGCAATCCGATCGCGCCGGTTGACATTACGAGCGCATTGGCAAGCGGACGGCGCTGCTCGGGCACCCAGATGACGACCGCCTTGAAGGATGCCATCAGCCCGCCGCTGAAGGCGACGCCGATGATCGCGCGGGCGAGAAGCAACTCGACGCTTGTCCTGCCGAGGGCGAACAGCAGCGCGCCAAGTGCACCGAGCGCAACCAGAGCGGACTGCACACGGCGCGGTCCGTAGCGGTCGAGCAGAATCCCGAGGGGGATCTGGAAGAGCGAGAAGGACAGGAGATAGGCCGCGGTGAGAAGGCCAAGCTCTGAGGCCGTCAACCCCACGTCCCGGACGAGATCGGGAGCGACCACCGCATTGGTGGCGCGATAAAGGTAGGACAGGAAATACCCAAAGCCGAAGGGCAGCAACGCCATGACCATGAGCGCGGCGCCGGGCGCTGCCGGGTTGTTCTGGTGCCGCTCTCGCTGCATGAAGCTGCCCTTTCCCAAGCGGCCACCCGGCTCCGTGCCGCGGCCCGACCGACGATCGCTGGCCTTCGCCGGCACCAGCGTCGTCCCCCGGCGCTTCCCCGGCACGGCCGTCGA
>CAYWBX010000655.1:0-2495 GCA_964456015.1 uncultured Hyphomicrobiaceae bacterium
CTGCAGGCCCCGGCGGCGCTCGATGAACTGCTCGGGCGGGTGATGGCGGCGCGTGCGGCAAAGGCGAGGGACGGCGCTCCGGTGCGTCCGATCGTCGTCAAGATCGCGCCTGACATCGCCGAGGAGGACATTCCGGCGATCGTCGAGCGGCTTGTTCACCACAACGTCGATCTGATCGCGGTTTCCAACACGACGCTGGCGCGCCCGCCGACGCTTCTCGAGCAAGACCTGGCCCGCGAACCCGGCGGGCTTTCCGGCCGGCCGCTGTTTCACAGATCGACCGCCATGCTGGCGCGCATTTACCAGGCCACGGGCGGCCGGGTTCCGCTGATCGGCGTCGGCGGCGTCGATTCTGGAGCGACGGCGCTGGCCAAGATCGAAGCGGGGGCGACGCTCGTCCAGCTCTATACCGGGCTGGTATTCGAGGGAGCGGGCCTGATCGGACGCATCAAGCAGCACCTCGCCGACCACTGCCGGGTTGCGGGACTGAAGTCGATCTCGGAGGCCGTCGGCGGGCGCGCCGCGGAATGGGCCCGCAAGCCGCTCGACGGCTGATCAGGGGAACGCGGCGCGCACAAGGGCCGGCAATCGGGTCAGCAGCGTCGCCGCGCGGGCGAGAAACAAGATCATCATGCACAGCCAAAGTCCGTGATTGCCAAGCAGGGGTGGCAGGATCGCGTAGGCGACGGCGAAGACGGCGGCGCTCAGCAGCATCATGTTGCGCATGTCGCGGGTGCGGGTCGCGCCGATGAAAATGCCGTCGAGCTGAAAGGCCCAGACGCCGACGACGGGAGCGAGCGCACTCCAGATCAGGTAGCGCCGCGCCTCCTCAAAGACCTCGCTGCTTCTCGCGCTCATCGCCAGGATCGCCTCGCCGGCGAACCAAGTGGCCAGCGAGCAGAGCACGGCGAAGGCAGCCGCCCACAAGGTGCTCACTTCAACCGCCTGCCAGAAGGCGACGCGGTCGCGGGCGCCAACCGAGCGACCGACGAGCGCCTCGGCGGCGAAGGCAAAGCCGTCGAGCAAATAGATCATGACGCTTTGAATGTTGAGCAGCAGTCCATTGGCGGCGAGCGTGACATCGCCTTGGCCAGCACCATGCGCCGTGAAAGCAATGAGGGAGGCGAACGCGACCAGAGAGCGGATGGTGATGTCGACGTTTACCGCGATGGAGCGCCGCAACTTCGGCACGTCGACGGCGTCGGAAAGAGGGGCAAAGGCGCCGATCGCGCGCAAGAGACGGATGGCGCAGATCAGTCCGGCGCCGGCGGCGACGTTTTCGGCGACGAATGCCGCCCATGCCACTCCGACAATGCCGAGCCCAAGACCAAGACCCAAAGCGAGCGCCAGCAGGATGTTCAGGACATTTAGAAGCAGCTGAAGGGCGAAGGCCATGCCGGCGCGGCCGAGCCCGATGAGCCAGCCGAGCAGCGCGAAGTTCACGAGACCCGCCGGCGCAGCCCAGATCCGGATGTCGAAATAGATGTGGCCGGCAGCGACGACCTCGGGCGAGCCGCCCGTGAGCCAGAACAGGAGAGTGCGCAACGGCCGCTGGAAGAGGACGAGCAGCAAGGCGGCAGCGAGCGCGACGAGCAGCGCGCGCAAGAGATGGCCGGCGATCTCGCGCTTGTCGCCAGCGCCGAGCGCCTGGGCCGTCAGTCCCGTCGTGCCCATGCGCAGGAAGCTGAACGCCCAATAGATCAAGTTGAAGATGACCGCGGCCACAGCCATTGCGCCCATGAGGTGCGGTACGCCGAGCTGGCCGATCACAGCCGTGTCGACGAAGCCGATCAGGGGCACGGTCGCATTGGACACCGTGATCGGCAGCGCGATCGTGAGCACGGCACGGTGCCCGATCCGGTCCGGCGATGCGCGCAGCCACGGGGACGCTGGTTCTGCCATCGGGTCCGATCTCGCTGCCGTAACGCCCGTGCGCGGGGTTCAGGAACGGCGGTCGTCGTTGCGGCGCCGAAGCGTCGAGACGAGACGGGTGAGCAGCCAGATCGGGATGACGATCACAGCGCCGAGCAGGAAATAGTTGAACAGGCCTTCCAGGGCGCCGAGGCCCAGATCGGAGATCCGCTGTACGAGAAGCCGCAGCGAGCGAACGATCTCGGTCGGGTGAATATCGAGGGCCGACAGGATGATGCCGACGATGATCGAGACGACGACGAGGCGCAGGGCCACGGCCAACGGGCTGCCGCCGAAGATGCGGTCCTTATCCATTCAGTCCTGCCCCTTCTTGAGCCGATCCGTCCGGCGTCACTCCGGCGTCCGCTTTGCCGCATAGCACAGGCAAGGCCGTTGAGGGAGAAGCATGGCCGCGCAGGCAGCAAAAGGGCGCAGCCTCATCTGCTTCCGTCGCCGCGACCCGTGACTTCGGGTCCGGGGTGCGGTCAATGCCGGATCGGCGCGCTATACTGTGCCCCTAGGCCGCCACAGCAACCGGAGAGCATGGATGTTCGCCGTCGAAGTCAGGGACCGGATCATGATCG
>CAYWBX010000656.1:0-2493 GCA_964456015.1 uncultured Hyphomicrobiaceae bacterium
CTCCACGGCCGGCTGATGATGTTCCCGCGAGACGGGCTCGCCATGCGCTGTGGCCTTCAGCTGCGCTCCCCTAATCTTCACCTCGAAGCGGCAAAACAGCATACCCCGCGTGGCCATCTCAAGGATCAGGGCGTTCAGCCAATCGTAGAACAGAAGATCGAGGCTCGGCGCTTCGCACCGGATCGCTGCTGTGCCGGTCGGACGAACCGACCTCAAATCGGTGACGACTGCCGTCATCGCCAAGGCCGCCTGCTCGAAGGCAGCTTCCGGCGAAGGTCCCCACCCCCGCACACCAATGTCGGCGCCGTGTCTGAAGTGCTCCCAGTGCGCACGGCCATCCTTTTCCATCGGATCGCTCGACCTGAACTTCCCAGTCGGCCCTCAGGCGTGGCGAGCAGCGACCGCGGCAAGCGCCCCGCCGGACACTCGCGAGCCATCGCCCCGACTCGGCAGGCCAGCCAGCCGCATTCTTCCGTCGAGGACCGGCAGATCGCGGCTGCGCTTCTGCTGCCTGACGCGCACGACATCCGCGCCATCTTCATCGCGGCACCGGACGATGCCTTTCGGCATCCCGTCAGCTGCCGTCCGATAGCTCAGGTCTTTGCATCGGGCAACCGCCCGAATGACGAGGTCGCGGCCCGTGACAACGCCGATCAACCGAGCATTCTTGCCGATGGATATCACCCCCAACACGGGCGGTGCGCACTGCCGCAGCCAACGCGCTGACCGGACCCGTCCCTTCAACCCATTGGGCGCCCTTGTGCATCGCGTCGTTGACCTTCACGGAACTTTCGCCACGCGCAGTACGCCAATTCGTGCGAGACACACCTCGCTTGCCGATCGAAAGGTTTTCAACGCTTCCGCAGTTGCGAGCGTCGTGCATTGACGCCCATCAACGGATACGATTGCACGAGCCGCGGGGGAGGGGGACGCCGAAACTGTCGACCCAGTGTCGGCGGACGTGGCTGGGCGTTTCGGCGGTAGTGCACACCCCGCTCCCGTCCGATCCAGCGTACCGGACCGTTTCAGCCGATGGCCAAGCTCATCTCAAGATGCAAGCGAAGCGAGTTGGCAGGTCGGCGGGCTTATTCCGAATGATTTCACTTGGTTCATTTGGCGGAGAGAGTGGGATTCGAACCCACGGTACGCTTTCACGTACACACGCGTTCCAGGCGTGCGCCTTAAACCACTCGGCCATCTCTCCTTGAGACGTGGCTCCGCATAGTCGATCGGGCCAGGAAGCGCAAGGCGCGGTCAGCGTTCCCGCTGCGCCATCTCGACGGCACAGCCTGACCTGCGTTATGGCACGGCCTTCCGGCCCCGACGCGGCCTCGGCCCGCCATCAGGTTCCGCACAATTGTTCAAAGTCGGGCTGATGATCGCAGCCGCAAGCATCAAGCCGCCCTCAAGGCTCGCGCCACGAGTTCGCCAAGCGGGCTCGGCAATCCGTTGGTCTGGCGCTGCACATAGGCGAGAACTGCGAGCTCATTCGCCCCAACCCGCGGGCGAGCCCCGGTCGACAGACGGGTAGTGAGCCATTCGGCATCCGCTTCCTCGATCGGCTCCCCGGTTACGATCGCCAGACGCTGCCGCTCCAGCCGCGCCATGGCGCGCTCTTCCGCCGATTGCGGCCGGCATGTCGCCCAAATGGTCCCGGAACCGTCGGGAAGCCGCCTGCCGCCAATGGCAGAACCCTCTCCAGCGCCCCAGCGCGCCGCGCTGGCGTGTGTGCGCCCGTGACCGCTCAGGTCGCAGATGGCCTGAAGTCCGACGGCGCCGGTCGCATCCGACAGGGCCTCGGATCGTCGCGGAGCGACGCGCCCGAGTCCCGCAAGGATGCCGCTGCCGACAGCGCGAACAAGCAGATCTGTCCAGGCCGGCGTGCTCAACTCCGGGTTGATGGCTGCATCGATGGCAAGCAGGGCCTCGGCCTCGACGCGGGTCACGCCGAAGCCCGCCTCGCCACCGAAGGCCAGAAGGATGCGTCGGACCGCCGTTACATCCTCCGGCAGGATGGCACCCGGCTCGGAGCCGCCCGAACCGCGCAGCGGCCCGGTACCGGTCTCAACGGCGCGGCGCACCTGATCGAGCGCGAAGGCCGCCAGGGACGGCGGCGACCACCGTGCCGCCTCCAGCACCGACAATATGACTTCAAAGTCGATGCGGCTGCGCAATCTGCCATCCTGACCGAGCCTCCCGATCAGCCACCGCGCTTTCTCCAGCACCATGTACCCTTCGGGTCGCGTCTGGTGCACAATGCATTCGACGATGGCCTCGATGAAAAACTCGGCCCAGGCGGAATCCTTAACGGCGCATGACTGATGCAGGCGCACCAGCATGTCGGCGTCGCCCGCGAGCATGAGCATCGGCACCGACGCCGAGAAGAAGTCGGAGCCGAAGACGCAGGAGAACGGCGCCAGCGCGACCGCAGCGGCGACGTCGGGGAGGCGCCACCTCGGATGGTAGGCCGCGATCAGCACCGTGCCGCCGCCG
>CAYWBX010000657.1:0-2492 GCA_964456015.1 uncultured Hyphomicrobiaceae bacterium
GGGCCGGCAATGCGCAACCACAAGGGGAGACGCGCTCGCCGTGCCGTCACGGCGGACTTCGGCACGCGCAAGCCGATCCTCGCTGGCGGCAGGGTCCGGAATGTGCTAGGCCCCGGCAACCTTTTGATGCGCCGCACAAACGGGTACTTCGCCCGCTTGGCCGGCTTCAGGACCTTCTTCATGCAGTTGCGGAATATCGCGATCATCGCCCACGTCGACCACGGCAAGACAACGCTGGTCGACGCGCTTCTCAAGCAGTCCGGCGCCTTTCGGGAGAACCAGAAGGTCGAAGCCCAGGCGATGGACAGCAACGATCTGGAGCGCGAGCGTGGGATCACCATTCTTGCCAAGTGCACGTCGATCGTCTGGCGGGGCGTGCGCATCAACATCGTCGACACCCCCGGCCACGCCGACTTCGGGGGCGAGGTCGAGCGCATCCTGAACATGGTCGATGGCGTCGTCGTGCTGGTGGATGCGTCGGAAGGGCCGCTTCCGCAGACGAAATTCGTGGTCTCCAAAGCCTTGAAGCAGGGCCTCAGGCCGATCGTGGCAATCAACAAGATTGACCGCCCGGACGAGCGTCACGACCAGGTCCTGAACGAGATTTTCGACCTCTTCGCAAGTCTCGATGCAACGGACGAGCAGCTTGATTTTCCCGTCGTCTACGGCTCCGGGCGGGACGGGTGGATGGCGGCCGATCCGGCGGGCCCGAAGGTGGATCTGACGCCGCTGTTCGAGCTCATCATCCGGCACGTGCCGCCGCCCGTCGCGGAGGAGGGGCCGTTCCGGATGCTGGCCACGACGCTCGAGGCGGACCCCTATCTCGGCCGCATCCTGACCGGACGCATCCGCTCCGGCAGCGTGCGCCCCAATCAGGCCATCAAGGCGCTCGCACGCGACGGCCGACTTGTCGAAGAGGGGCGCGTCACCAAGGTGCTGGCGTTTCGCGGGCTCGAACGCACGGCGATCGACGTGGCAGAGGCCGGCGACATCGTCGCGATCGCGGGGCTCACCGAGGCGACCGTCGCCGATACGCTTTGCGACCCGAGCGTCGGTGTGCCGATCCCGGCGCAGCCGATCGACCCGCCGACGCTCGCCATGCTGTTCCGCATCAACGATGGACCGTTCGCGGGCCAGGAAGGCGACAAAGTGCAAAGCCGCGTCATCCGCGATCGGCTGATGAAGGAGGCGGAGCGCAACGTCGCCATCCGCGTGCGGGACGTACCGGACACCGACAGCTTCGAGGTCGCGGGGCGGGGCGAGCTGCAGCTCGGCATCCTCATCGAGAACATGCGCCGCGAGGGCTTCGAGCTCACCGTGTCGCGGCCGAAGGTGGTCACTCGGATCGATCCGGCGACGGGGCAGAAGCTCGAGCCGATCGAGGAGGTCATCATCGACGTCGACGAGCAGCACGCCGGCGTGGTGGTGAAGGGGCTGTCGGAGCGGCGGGGCGAGATGATCGAGATGCGTCCGTCCGGGGGAGGGCGCACCAGGCTGGTGTTCCACGTACCGACGCGCGGGCTCATCGGCTATCAGGGCGAGCTCCTCACCGCGACCCGGGGAACGGCCGTGATGAACCGGCTCTTCCATGCCTACGCCCCCTACAAGGGCGAGATCCCGGGGCGGCGCAACGGCGTGCTCATCTCGAATGCTGTCGGCGAGGCGACGGCCTACGCTCTCTTCTATCTGCAGGAGCGCGGCGCGATGATGATCGAGCCGCAGACGCGCGTCTACGAAGGCATGATCGTCGGCGAGCACAGCCGCGACAATGATCTCGTGGTCAACGTCATTCAGGGTAAGAAGCTCAGCAACGTCCGGGCTGCCGGCAAGGATGACGCGCTGATCCTGACGCCGCCCATGCGCATGACGCTGGAGCGGGCGATGAGCTACATCGCGGACGATGAGCTCGTTGAGATCACCCCGAAGTCGATCCGGCTGAGAAAGCGGTGGCTCGATCCGCATGTCCGCAAGCGGATGGAGAGGAAGAGCGAAGCCGAAATGGCATAGGCGGACTTGGGGCGTCCGCCCGGGCGAACGACGAACGGGCCGGGGGCGGCGGTCGGCCTTTCTCTTGTAGGTTGGCGGATGTATTGGCGGACTGACCTTGCGCCGTGATCGCGCGTATGGTTGCTGCGCACGGATCTCGCATTCCTTCTTTCGTTTCCGTTTGCGGATGCCGTGGTGCCAGGTCGGCTTTGCGGCGCTGCGGTTGAGGACACGACCAAGCCGGGGACCGACATGAAGTTCACCGCTCCCCTCGTCAGCGGACGGCTCGAGAGGCGCTACAAGCGATTTCTCGCCGACGTGCGTCTCGACAGCGGCGAGATGGTTACGGCGACATGCCCCAACACGGGCTCGATGATGGGACTGACGGATCCGGGTCTGCGCGTGTGGCTCTCGACGTCCGACAAAGCATCGCGGAAATACCGGCACACGTGGGAAATGCTGGAAGTGGATCTCGGCAAGGGCCCCTCGCTCGTCGGCATCAACAC
>CAYWBX010000658.1:0-2485 GCA_964456015.1 uncultured Hyphomicrobiaceae bacterium
CGAAGGACAGGCTTCCTGCCAGCCGAAAGGTGACGAAGTAGGTGGCGTTGGGGAGGTGGTAGTGAGGGAGGTTACGGCGAAAGAAAGTAGTCATAATCTATTGTAGGACAACTTATTAAGTTGTCCTACAGGCCGCGCTGGATGGCAAAACGGGTCAGTTCGGCGCGGTTGGACAAGCCGAGTTTCCGCATGATGTTGATGCGGTGAAAATCCACCGTCTTGGGGCTGATGAAGAGAATCTCGGCGATTTGCTGATAGGTTTTCCCCTGCGCCAGCAGAACCAGCACTTCGCGCTCGCGTTCGCTCAGGCTGTCGAATGGGTCGGCGGTTTTCTCGTCGCGGTTGACTTCGCTCACCAGCGCGCCGGCAATGGCTGGGTCCAGGAAAGTGCCGCCAGCGTAGACCGTCCGAATGGCGGTGAGGAGTTCATCTCCCTCGGCGCGCTTCAACACATAACCCGCCGCACCCAATTTCAAGGCGGGCAGGACGTATTCCTTGTTTTCGTGCTGAGTCAGGAACAGGATGCGGGTCTTGGGATTGGAATCCAGAATCTGGCGCGTGGCAGCCAATCCGTCCAAGCCGGGCATGCCAATATCCATCACCACCACGTCTGGCTGCAACTCGCGGGCGCGCTGAACCGCCGCCTGCCCATCGCCCGCTTCGCCAATCACCTCCAGATCGGGCTGCGCTTCGAGGAGGACGCGGATTCCGGCGCGCAGAACGGCATGGTCATCTGCCAGCAGGATGCGAATTTTTTTCATGGGGTGATTTCTCCATCAGACAAAGGTAATTCTACCGTGACGCGCGTCCCCGCACCGGGGCGGGACTCCACCTGTAAATTGCCGCCCAGCAACTCGGCGCGTTCGCGCATTCCGAGCAGTCCCAACCCGCGCCCGTCTTGCAGATGATGTGCCAGGGCTTCGTCCACATCGAAGCCGCGCCCGTCATCCGTAATTTGGAGGGCGACGCGGGCGGTTGCAAACGTCAGCCAAAAATCCACGCGCCGCGCGGCGGCGTACTTTGAGATGTTGGTGATGGCTTCCTGGGCGATGCGGAACAGGGTAGTCTCGATTTCGGCGGGCAGGCGGCGCTCGCCGCCGGAGATTTCCCACACGACCTGCACACCTTCGTTCTCCAAGCGGCTCTCGGCGTACCAGCGCAGGGCGGGGAGCAATCCCAAATCGTCCAGCACGCTGGGGCGCAGGGCGTAGATGATTTCCTGCAATTCGCGCACGGTGTCGCTGACGGCGGATTTCAAACGCGCCAGCAGGTTTGGCATTTGCGCCGCATCGTTTTGGGCGGCGCTCTCGGCGGCTTTCAACCCAAACAGGATGGCGTTGAGCGATTGACCGGTGGCGTCGTGCAGTTCACGGGCAATGCGCTTGCGCTCTCCCTCCTGGGCGAGGAGCGAACGCGCCAGCAGTTCACTGCGCAGTTGTTCCCTCTGGCGCAGTTCTTCCCACAGGCGGGCGTTCTCCAAGGCAATGCCCATCTGCCTTCCGATGGCGGAAAGCAGACGCAGGTTGTTCTCATCGAACGAACGCGGGGAGGAGAATGCCACGCTCAACGCCCCCAGCATTTTTTCGGGTCTGCCCAACGGGACGGTGGCGTGCTGCCACCCTTCAGCGGATGACTCGGCGAGGCGGCTCAACAGGCATTCCTCCTTGACCGCTACCACCGTTCCCTGTCCATTTTGCAGGCTTTGGCCGCAGCGACAATTCGGGAAGCGCGTGAGCGAGGGAAACTCCATCCCTTCGCAGGCGACCACTTTTCCGCTTCCGTCCGCATTCAAGAGGGTCACCCAGCCTATCTCCAGTTCCAGTGCCTGCAAGGCTTCGCGCAAGCCGCGCTGGAGCATATCGGGCGAGTACGGTTCGCTCATGGCAAAAGCCACCGCGTTGAGGGCGGAGAGTTCGCGGTTGCGCAAGCGTAATTCCTGCTCGCGCTGTTTGCGCTCGGTAATATCGCGCACAAACCAGACGATGGCAGGCGTCTCCTGATAGATGATGTGCGTACTGGCGGTTTCCACCACATAACGCTCGCCATGCCGCCCAGCCAGGGTCAATTCGGTCACACCGCTCTGCGCCGCGCCGGAGTGGAGATTGGACCAGGATTGATAAGCGAGTTCCAGCGAATCAGGCGCAAGCACGCTGGCGACGTTGACGCCAATCAATTCCTGCGGCGTGAAGCCCGTCAAGCGGGCAAAGGTGTCGTTGACAAACAGCAAGATTCCATCCCTGCCGCTTTGCTCGGAGATGAGCGCGATTCCTTCACCCACTTCGCTGGCCGCAGAGAGCAACGTGCGATAGCCCGCCTCCGAAATGCTCAGGCGCTGAATGGCGCCTTGGATTTTCTCTGCCATGGCGTTGAATGCCGCCGCCAGTTCGCCGACCTCATCGCCAGACGGAAGAGAGATACGCTCGTCCAGCTGCCCCTCCCCCAGTTGATGGACGCGCTGCGTCAATTCCACCAGCGGGGAAGTTGC
>CAYWBX010000659.1:0-2485 GCA_964456015.1 uncultured Hyphomicrobiaceae bacterium
TAGGGCGGCAGCAGCCAGCCCTTGGCCGCAAAGGCCGAAGCCTTCTCCAGGTGCAGATCGGCGACGACGAGCGTGCCGGTGTCCGGCGAGAAGAGCGCCCCCGTGCGGTCTGCGAGCAGACGTCGTCCCGCCAGCATCAACGGTGTCGCGCGAGGGCGACCGAACGCCGGTGGCGGCTCACCCTGTCGCCGGTTCACCGGGAGTCGCTTCGGCACAGTCCACATCTCCAAGCATCGCCTCGCGCAGCAGAGCCTCGGTTGTCTCGCGCAGCAGCGCCTCGCGAGCGTCCCCGGAAACCGACTCCCGCCCCATCTCAAGCAGCAGCGGCACCGACAGCGGGGACGCATGGGCAAGCGCCCGATGCCGGATGCGGCCGCGGATGCGGCGCAGAAACTCCGCGAGCCGGCCGATGTCCAGGAGACCGGTTGCCGCGTCCGTCCAGGCGGCCTCAAGCAGGATGTGGTGAGGATCGTGGCGTCTGAGGACGTCGTAGATGAGATCGGAGGAGATGGTGAGCTGCCGCCCGCTCTTCTCCTTCCCCGGATGTCGGCGCTCGATCAGGCCGGCGATGATCGCGCAGTGGCGAAACGTCCGTCGCATGAGCGACGTTTCGGCGAGCCAGGCCTCGAGATCGTCGCCGAGCATGTCCTCGTCGAAGAGACGGGCGAGGTTGAGTTTCCTGCTCGCAATGAGATCGGAGAGGGCGCCGAGGCCCCAGATCGCAAGCGCATAGTCGTTGGCGAGAAACCCAAGCGGCTTGGCGCCGATTCGGTCGAGCCGCCGCGTCAGCAGCATTCCGAGCGTCTGATGCGCGAGGCGGCCTTCGAAGCAATAGGCGACCAGATGGTGCTGCTCGCCGCGCGGAAATGTTTCGATCAGAACCTCGTCGGGCCGGGGCACGGCGGAGTGCTCGCGCTGAAGGCGGAGCCACCGGGCGACAGCCGGCGGAAGATTGGCCCAGCTCCGCTCGTCGGCGAGCATCGCCCGGACGCGGCTCGCCAGATGCGTCGAGAGCGGGAACTTGCCGCCCGGATAGCTTGGAATGAGCGGATCGGTCGCGCTCGCCCGCGAAACATAGGCGTCGGTGCCCGCGATACCTTCGAGCCGGACGATCTCGCCGCCGAACACGAACGCATCGCCCGTGCGCAGCTCTCCGGCGAAGAACTCGTCGATCTCTCCGAGCACGCGACCGCCGGCGAGCGGCCGTCGCCTGTCGGTCTGGTGGGGTTTCGGAGCGCCGCGCCGGCCGACGAGACGCACCTTCAGCATTGGGCTCTCGACAATGGTGCCGACGTTGAGCCGATACTGCTTTGCAAAGCGCGGGTGGGCGAGCCGCAGACGTCCGTCTCCGGTCGGCTTGAGGCGGGCGAAGCGATCATAGCTCTTGAGCGCATAGCCGCCCGTCGCGACGAACTCGAGCACGCGGTCGAAGGCCCCGCGCGCCAGACCTGCATAGGGCTGGGCGCTGCGTACTTCGCGGTAAAGGTCTTCCGGGCGGAATGGCCCCGAGCAGGCCATGCCGAAGACGTGCTGGGCGAGAACATCGAGCGCGCCGGTGCGATTGACGACCGCATCCTGCGTGCCTGAAAGCGCCGCATCGAGTGCAGCCCGGCATTCGAGGACTTCGAAGCGGTTGGCCGGCACTAGAACCGCCTTCGACGGCTCGTCGAGGCGATGGTTGGCCCGGCCAATGCGCTGGATGAGACGGCTCGCCCCTTTCGGCGCACCGATGTGGACGACGAGATCGACATCGCCCCAGTCGATGCCGAGGTCGAGGGTTGAGGTGGCGACCACGGCGCGCAGCTTGCCCGCCGCCATCGCGGCTTCGACTTTGCGACGCTTTGCGACATCGAGCGAACCGTGGTGCAGCGCGATCGGCAAATTCGCCTCGTTGCGTCGCCAGAGCTCGTGAAACATCAGCTCGGCCTGCATCCGGGTGTTCACGAACAGGATCGCCAGGCGGTGACGGGAAATGAGATCGAGAATGTCGGCCGTCGCGTAGCGCGCCGAATGGCTCGCCCAGGGCAGTTCATCCTGCGTTTCGAGAATGCGGATCTCGGGCTTGGCGCCACCTTGCACTTCGATCAAGTCGGCGAGCGCCAGCGCGCTGTCGGGCCGCTCCTGGGGGACCAGCCAGCAGCGCAGTTCCGTCGGTCGCGCCACCGTTGCCGAGAGCCCCGTCGCCACGAGACCCGGCGCAAGCGACCGGAGGCGGGCGAGACCGAGCGCCAGCAGATCGCCCCGCTTCGAGGGTGCGATCGCGTGAAGCTCGTCCAGGATCACGGTCTCGAGGTCGGCGAAGAGGTACGGCGCGTCCGCGCTTGCGAGCAGCAAGGCGAGCTGCTCGGGAGTCGTGAGCAGGATGTCCGGCGGCCTCGTGCGCTGTCGCTGCCGCTTGCCGGCAGGCGTATCGCCCGTGCGGGTCTCGATGCGGAGCGCAAGCCCCATTTCGCCGACCGGCGCATAGAGATTTCTTGCGACGTCG
>CAYWBX010000660.1:0-2479 GCA_964456015.1 uncultured Hyphomicrobiaceae bacterium
CTGGCGGCCAATCGTCCACGTCGAGGACATCTGCCGCGCCTTCATCGCGGCGCTCGAGGCGCCGCGCGATGCGATCCATGCCGAGGCCTTCAACGTCGGACGGCCGGAGGAGAACTACCGTGTGCGTGAGCTCGCGGAGATCGTTCGCGACACGGTGCCGGGATGCCAGCTCGAATTTGCGGGCGACGCATCGCCCGACACGCGCAACTACCGCGTCGACTGCTCCAAGATTGCGCGCGCGCTGCCGAATTTCGTCCCGCAGTGGACCGCGCGCAAGGGGGCGGCGCAGCTCTTCGAGGCATTCAAGGCGCGCGGGATTGCGCTGGAGGAGATCGAGGGGTTCCGCTATCGGCGCATCGGGCAGATCAAGCGCCGGCTCGCAGCCGGTGAACTTGACGACGCCCTGCGGCTGGCCGCGTAGCCCTCGCTCGGAGCGCCGGCGGCTTCCGCGACCTCACCCCGCCATCACTATGTAACGCCCAAGAGGCCGGCGCTGTTTTGGCCGGCCTGTTTGCGCCTGCCCCCCGCCACACGGATGCGGATCGCGCCGCCCCTGCGATCAGATCGCATTCTCTTGCGTGAGGGCCACCACCGCCGTGCGGGCGAGGATCTTGATGTCCAGCCAGATGGACCAGTTCTCGATGTACTCGAGATCGTACTCGATGCGCTTGCGCATCTTGTCGAGCTCTTCGGTCGGTCCCCGGAAGCCGTTGACCTGAGCGAGGCCGGTGATGCCCGGCTTCACCATGTGACGATTCCGGTAGTGCTCGAGGACCCGTTCGTAGAGCTCATTATGGCTGACGGCGTGTGGACGCGGTCCGACGAGCGACATCTCTCCCTTGAGGACGTTGAAGAGCTGCGGCAGCTCGTCGATGCTCGTCGCCCGCAAGATTCGCCCGACACGCGTGATGCGCGGATCGCCCCGCCTCGCCTGCACCACGACATCTTGATCCCTCGTGTCCATGGTGCGGAACTTGATCACGTTGATGACGCGCTGATTGTAGCCGTTTCGCTTCTGGACGAAGAAAACCGGCCCGCGGCTGTCGAGTTTTATGGCGATTGCCGCCATGAGCATGACGGGCCACGCCAAAAGCAGCAGGATTACCGCGCCAACGTAGTCAAAAATGCCTTTGACGACGAAGTTCCACTCGCGCATCGGCTGGGCGCGCCGCCTCACTTGCAGGGCCGTCGCCTCGCCGAGACGGGCGACGTTGTGCACGGGCATGGAGAGCTCTGCCATGTAGACCCAGACATCGGCGGAGAGCACTCTCAGCGGCTCGAGGAGTTGTGCCCGGGCCTTCGAGAGATTGTCCGAGATGGCGACGATGACCTCGTCGAACTCGCCGCGCTGGCCGGCGTTGATGAGCGATCTTACCGTATTGGTTGTCTCGTCGGGCTTGTTCAGATCGACGAAAAGGACTTGGGAGAGCACCAGATCGGGCGTGTTCCGCAGCTCCTCGAGGAAGCCCTCGGCCGCCGCTCCGGGCACGACCACCACGGCGCGGCGCGCCATCGCTCCTGTTGCCGCAAGCCTGATGAGGGCCCTGGCTGCGACCAGCCGGGAACCGGTCAGCAGAACGAAGCAGAGAGCGATCCAAAGCAGCATCCAGCCGCGCGAGTACGTCGCCGACACCTTGAGCAGGTAGCCGAACGCAATGACGATAAGGAAAGACAGAAGTATCGATGAATAGAGCTTCCACAGGTGCCTGCGCCAGCTGAGGAGCACCGTCGGGTCATAAAGCCCCTGCAGCCGGGCTACCTGGTTAAGGATGACGCCTATGATGCAGCCGACCGTGACGTACGGTCCGAATGCGCCGTTTACCTCGAGCACGGTCTCCAGGTAGATCTCACGCGCAAGGATGGCTGCGAGCACCACCAGCACGACGTCGGTCAGCTTGACGACGTCAATTGCCATCCGCACGGGAACCGGGAACGGAAGGATGCGAGAAATGGCAGCCGGGCCGGCACTGGCCTGTGCCTTATTGGCGGACATATTGCCGTTACGGGACATACGCTTACACCTGACGCCTACGCCAAACCGATGATCTTAAGTTTTGGTCGAGCAACCTGTGGTCTCTGCGCGAATAAGGCTCAGAGACAGTCTGAATTCCCCGTTCCCATGTTGAGTTGAGACTGGATCCGGCTCGCTGTCTCCGCCGCGTGCGGCGCCTTCGCGAGGACCGTCTTTGGTAGCGTGGAGCGCCGCTTGGTGTCTTTGCCCTTCGCAGCGGATGCCGATGGCAATGCATTCGCCAGCACCGGCCGCTGCCGACCTGGCCTCTCGGGACGCGCAGCGGCAAAATGCAGCGCTCCGCCGTCATTGCAGCGACGATTTCGGC
The DNA here is from genome assembly GCA_964456015.1 of uncultured Hyphomicrobiaceae bacterium. Lineage (GTDB taxonomy): Bacteria > Pseudomonadota > Alphaproteobacteria > Rhizobiales > Hyphomicrobiaceae. The sequence continues at coordinate 2,340 of CAYWBX010000660.1, forward strand.
TGTAAGGATGCTGCTTGCCCCGCGAGCGCGCGTGCCCTGCGTTCAGTGCAAGAAGGACAGGCTCAGCAACTCGATGAAAGCCACCGTCCGAGACGGCGGCCTGCAATGCAACGCATGAAGTATTGCCGCTGTCAGCCGAT
>CAYWBX010000661.1:0-2477 GCA_964456015.1 uncultured Hyphomicrobiaceae bacterium
GGTGCTCCCGATAGCACTCGACCGCGGAAAGAAATGAAATGTAGATCATCAGGAGGATCGCCATCGGCTCCGGCCAGGAGGCAGACGAATTGAGCACGTAACGCGTGAACACGCCGTAAGGGATGATGATCGTGATGACCACGATGGCAAGGCCGGCGATGAACACGCAGGCGGCGTGAAGCGCATCCATGGCGCGAAAATAGGCGTCGGTCATGCTGGCTCTGTCGTGCGGTCGGCCCTGGTTCGCGGCCGTTATTGGTCGGCACCCGGCCGGCACTGTCCCAAAGCCGGCCGGGCCGCAGCGTCGCAATCACTTGACCGCAGCGATCCGGTCGATCAGCGCCTTGTGCGCGGCGCCGTACTTGTCCCAGACCGGCTTCACCGCTGCCTGAAACGCAGCCTTCTCGGCGGGCGAGATTTCGTTGATGACGGCGCCGGCCTCTTTCATCTTCCTGAGGCTCTCGGCCTCGCGCTCCTTCCAGAGCTTGCGCTGCTCCTGCTGGGCCTCTTTCGCCAGCTTCACGATCAGCGCCTGATCGTCTTTCGACAACTCGTTGAAGCTCTTCTTCGACATCACGAGGATTTCCGGAATCATCAGGTGACCGGTGGTCGAATAGAACTTCGCGTAGCGGTAGTGCTGGCCGCTCTCGTAGCTCGGCTCGTTGTTCTCGGCTCCGTCGACAACGCCGGTCTGCATGGCGTTGATGAGCTGATCGAAGCCCATGGCGACGCCGTTGCCGCCGAGCGCGTTCATGGTGTCGACGAACAGCGGATTGCCCATCATGCGGATCTTGAGGCCCTTGAGGTCCTCGAGCTTGGTGATCGGGCGCTTCGAATTGTAGACGTTCCGGATGCCGGCGTTCATGTAGCACAGCCCGACGAGACCGGCCGTCGGATGGTTCGTCAGCTTCGCGAGCAGCTCCGCCCCGATCTCGCCGTCGATCACCTTCTCCATGTGCTCGCCGTCGCGGAACACGAAGGGCAGGTTGAAGACGTTGAACTCAGGCACGAGTGGCCCCATCGGGCCGACCGAGATGCGCGCGAGCTGCAGCGCGCCGATCTGCGCCTGCTCGATCATCTCCTTCTCGCCGCCGAGCTGCATGGCAGGGAACATCTGGATCGAGATGCGCCCGTTGGTCGCCGCCTCGAGCTTCTTGCCCATTCGCACCACCGCCTCGACGGTCGGGTAGCCGAGCGGGTGCACGTCGGTCGCCTTGAGGACGATCTTGCTCTGAGCGAGAGCGACTGGCTGGCGGACCCCGAGCGCGGCGATCGATGCTGCGCCGAGTGCCAGAACCGTTCGCCGATCCGTCGATGACTTGCGCATGTTCTCCTCCTTGTTTCCGCCCACTCTGTTTCCTCTCCCGTCGCGACGATCGAGACGCTCCCTGCGCTATCTGCCGGCGCTGAGCGGTGTGCCGGTTCAACGGCCCGGTGCGGAGCCGGACCGCACGCGCTTCCGTTTCTCGTCCCGCTGCCGCCGCCGCCGATCGGTCTGACCGCGAGGACACCGGTTGCACCAACCGACAGCCACGCCTTGCGAACGCAGGCCCGGATTGATAAAAATTTGTATGATGAGCAGACAACAGAGGTCAAGAGATCTCAATCCCTTCGTCGCCGGGCCCGCGATCGAGCCGCTTTCGCCGCCGCGCAATCTGACCGATGAGGTCGTGCAGCGGCTCTCGGCCCTCATTCGCAGCGGCCGGCTCGCTCCCGGTGCTCGACTGCCCACCGAAATGGAGCTGATGAAGGCCTTCGGCGTGTCGCGAACCGTCATCCGCGAGGCCGTCGCCGTGCTCAAGGCGGAAGGCCAGGTGATCACGCGGCAGGGCTCGGGCGCTTTCGTTACGAGCGACAGCCGCCGCGTGCCGTTCCGCATCGAGTCGCGGGACGCCGGCGCGGCTTGCGAGGTTGTCTCGATCATGGAGCTTCGCCTGGCGGTCGAAATCGAGGCCGCGGCGCTGGCCGCTGAACGGGCAACCCGTCTCGACCTCGATGCGATTGGCGCCGCCCATTCGGCCTTCGGCCGCGCGATCCGGGCCGGAGAGGCCGCAGTAAGAGAAGACTTCGCCTTCCACCACGCCATCGCCAAGGCGACGCATAACGACCGGTTCGCCGACTTTCTCGCCTTCATCGGCCATCACGTCATCCCCCGCCAGGTGGTCGGAAGCGCAGCGATCCCGCCCGACGAGCGGCTTGCCTACTTCGAACGAATTCTGCGCGAACATGCACGCATCCGGCAGGCAATCGAGGCTCACAATCCGGCCGAGGCGCGCCGCGCGATGCGGGCGCATCTCACACGCAGCCTTGCGCGCTACGGCCGCCTCGCCGCCGAGGCCGAAGCCCGCAAGGCCTGAGCCCGATCCATCGTTTGCACCAAGACGCCGGGCTTCGCCCCTCCCCCGCTTGCCTCCTCACACGGCAGCGCGGATAGTCCGTGCGGATAGGCCATCGTGGCACACGCAGGGAGAGCTCTC
>CAYWBX010000662.1:0-2476 GCA_964456015.1 uncultured Hyphomicrobiaceae bacterium
GGCCGCCCGCCTCGGAGACGGCCGCCACGAGTTCGACGCCCCCGCCCCCCTGCAAGGCGCCCTGCAGGATCGGCACCTCGATACCGAGAAGATCGCAGACGGGTGTATGGAACATGCGCTGTGGGCCTCCGCCGCGATGCGTCATCTTTGGAGCGCCGCCCGTCCGGTCTCCCCGCGTTCGGCGCGATCGAGGAACTGCGCGAGGCGTTGGGCGCAGTCGGCCGCATGCGAGAACGGCAGGCCGTGACGGGCGCCTGGAAAGACGGCAAGCTCCGCCTGCGCGAGCTGCTCGGCCAGCTCGACGGCCATGCGGGCCGGGACGAACGGGCTGCGGTCCGGCATCAGGATCAGGACCGGACACTTGATGCGGCTGAGCTCCGGCGTCAGGTCGGCGGCCGCCAGCATCTCGCCGAGGCCCACGGTGACATGCTCCGGCGACTTGTCCTGCTCGGCCTCGAACCAGGAATGCTGCGCGACATCGAGCACGCCCGGTGCAAATCGCTTCTCCATCATGTCCCGGCTCCAGCCACGCACGCCGCGGCGCCGGAAGTCGTCACGCCAGGTTTTCACGTGCTGGATGCCGGCGCCGCGAAAGGCCGTATTGGAGACGGTCGCGGAGGCCACCCGGTCGGGATGGCGTGCCGCCGCAGCCAGAACGACGGTCCCGCCGAGGGATTCGCCGACAAGGTGGACCGGGCCGCCTTCGGCAAGGTCACAAACCTCGATCAGATCGGCAACGAGCTCCTCCATGGTCCACGTGTGGTCGATCGGGGGTACTACAGATCGTCCGTAACCACGCGTATCGAAGCGAACACATGGCCTGCGCGCCGCCAGCAGAGGCAGCCAGCCCGCCCAGATGTCCCGGTTCGTTCCGATGCCATGCATGAACACAAGGGTGCGCGCACTCTTCGCCCAAGGCGGGCGCAGATCGCACACGGTGTAGGCAAGGCCGCGCGCGGTGCGAGGCAGCGGCTGCATCTAACCCTCCATGTGAAGCTGCAGGGCGCCGGTTGGGTCCGCCGGCGCGCTGCGGGACTCTTACTGGGTCGCTGGCATCCTGTCCCCTTGAGGCCGGAAAGACAAATCTGCGCCCGAGGCTTGCCCGATGGGACAGTCTTCGCTAGCAAGGGACGTTAGGGCCAGAAGATCCGGGGGCGCTCGGCGAGCGCGAGAACCCGCGACGGCAAGGGAGGACTATGGCGTTGCAGGATCGTCCGCCGACGACGGAGCATGCGCAACCAACCGGTGTGGTGGGGCGCGACATGCCGAACGATCAGCGCCCAATCCTGGAGATCGAGGATCTCCATGTGCACTTCGTCACCTCGCATGGCCGGGTGCGGGCGGTGGAGGGCGTGAGCTATGTCGTCCACCCCGGCGAGATGGTGGCGATCGTCGGCGAGTCCGGGTCGGGCAAGTCGGTCTCGGCGCTGACCGTGATGCGGCTTCTGCCGCCCAATACCGCACGCATCATGAGGGGCGACATCCGCTTCGAGGGCCGCTCTCTCCTGGCGCTCGACGACGAGGAGATGCGCAAGATTCGCGGCCGCGACATCTCCATGATCTTTCAGGAGCCGATGACGTCCCTGAACCCGGTCCTCACGATCGGGCTGCAGATCAAGGAGCCGCTGCTCATTCACATGGGCATGAGCGAGGAACAGGCGACGGCGCGGGCCATCGAGCTGCTGACGCTCGTTGGCATCACCGATCCGGCGAGCCGGCTGGCGCAGTATCCGCATCAGCTTTCGGGCGGGATGCGCCAGCGGGTGATGATCGCGATCGGCCTTGCCTGCAATCCGAAGCTTCTGATTGCCGACGAGCCGACGACGGCGCTCGACGTCACGATCCAGGCGCAGATCCTCGAGCTGATGAAGGACCTGTCGCGCCGGCTCGGCGTTGCAGTCATTATCATCACCCATAACCTCGGCATCGTGGCGCGATACGCCGACCGGGTGAACGTCATGTATGCGGCGCGGATCGTCGAGAGCGGCACCGCCGAGGCGGTATTCGGCCGCCCGCTGCACCCCTATGCGCGCGGCCTGCTGTCGGCAGTTCCGCGACTTGACCGGGGGCGGGCGATGAAGCTCGCGACGATCGAGGGCTCGCCGCCGAACCTGCTCAATCCGCCCGAGGGCTGCCGCTTTCGGCCGCGCTGCCGCTATGCCGTCGAGGCCTGCCAGCACGAGCCGCCCTTCATGGAGATCGAGAGCGGGCATTTCTCCGCCTGTCACCGATCACCCGAGATCGAGATCATCGACCGGATGGACGCAGCACTCGCTTCTGGATCGAAATCGGTGCCGGCTGGCGCGCCCGACATGCTCGACCTCAGGCATGCGAGCAAGTTTTTCGATGTGGGCGGTGGGTTCCTGCGCGGTCCGAAGAAGATCGTGCGCGCCGTCAACGACGTCTCGCTCACGGTCAAGGCGGGCGAAACCGTCGGCCTCGTGGGCGAGTCGGGTTGCGGCAAGTCCACTCTTGG
>CAYWBX010000663.1:0-784 GCA_964456015.1 uncultured Hyphomicrobiaceae bacterium
CCCACCATAGCCCGCCGCTCCCAGTGCCTGTTTCGCGAGTGCCAGGAACGGCGTTGCGTAGAGCATCGAGCGCGCCGGCTCTTTCCTCGGCTCGAGCCTAAGCATGGGCGGCCCTTCGCGTGGCGCCGGCGCCCATCTCGCGGCCGATGGTCTCGACCGATAGCTCGCTGGCGGGCCGCGCCGCCGACAGCCGTCCACCGGAGATGACGGCGATGCGGTCGGCGATCTGGAACAGCTCGTCGAGATCCTGGCTGACTACGAGGATGGCCGCGCCTTCGTCGGCCAGCCCGATCAGGAGCTGCTGGATGAGCGCGGCGGCGCCAGCGTCCACGCCCCAGGTCGGCTGCGCGGCAACCAGCACTGCGGGGCTCTGCAGGATCTCGCGGCCGATGATGAACTTCTGCAGGTTGCCGCCAGACAGCGAGCGGGCGGCGTGGCTCACTCCCGCGGTCCTGACGTAGAACCTTTCGACGACTTTCTCGGCGTAGCGGCGCGCCGCCGAAAGGTCGATCAACCCTCGCTTGACGAGGCCCATGCGCACGGCCGCGGAAAGGAGCGCGTTCTCGGTCAGCGACATGTCGGGTGCGGCGGCATGGCCGAGCCGCTCCTCCGGCACGAAGCACATGCCGAGCGCGCGCCGCTCCGCGGGGCCGAGCAGGCCCGCGGCCCGGCCGTCGATCAAGATGGCATCGGCGGCGCCGGCGCGGCGCTCCCCGATCAGCGCCTGCATCAGCTCGCCCTGGCCGTTGCCGGCGACGCCGGCAATGCCGACAATCTCGCCGGT
>CAYWBX010000663.1:794-2475 GCA_964456015.1 uncultured Hyphomicrobiaceae bacterium
CGGCGCGTACCTCGAGCGAGATGGCGTCGAGATCGACGCCGAACTGCTCATCGCTCTTCAGCGACAGGCCGTCAATGCGCAGCTTGACGGCGCCCACCGCCTTGCCGGACCGCTTCGGCGACTGCAGCGACGTCCCGATCATCATCTCGGCGAGGCTGCGGGCGGTCTCCCGGCGTGGATCGCAGTTGGCCACCACCATGCCGCCGCGCAGCACGGTTGCCTTGCCGCAGAGGGCGCGGATCTCCTCGAGCTTGTGCGAGATGTAGAGAATGGACCGGCCCTCGCCGGCGAGGCGGCGCAAGGTCTCAAACAGCGCGTCGGTCTCCTGAGGCGTCAGCACGCTGGTCGGCTCGTCCATAATGACGAGGCGAGGCTCCTGCAAGAGGCAGCGCACGATCTCGATGCGTTGGCGCTCACCGACAGACAGCGTGCCGACGAGTCGATGTGGCTCGAGCGCGAGGCCGTATCGGCGCGAGGTCTCGGTGATGCGGTCCTCGAGGCCCGGTCCGGCAAGCCCGGCGCTGACGCCGAGCGCTACGTTCTCGGCGACCGTCAGCGCCTCGAACAGCGAGAAATGCTGGAATACCATGCCGACGCCGCGCGCGCGGGCTTCCGAGGGCTTCTGCGGCGAGTAGGGCTCGCCCTCGAGGGTCATTCGGCCAGCGTCCGGGTGCAGTACGCCGTAAATCATCTTGACGAGGGTCGACTTGCCGGCGCCATTCTCGCCGAGGAGCGCATGGATCTCACCGTATCCGACGTCGAAGGAGACGTCGCTGTTGGCACGCACGCCGGGGAAGGACTTCGTCAGCCCTTGCAGCGAGAGGAGGGGCGATGAGCTCATCGGCCGAGCGTCTCGCGTCCGCAGAGGGAGCCCCCGGCTGACGCTGCCGCCACCCGCATCAGCAGGTCGGCCGCAATGCCCGCCGCGATCATGGCCGGCTCCTTGCCGGGCACACCTGGCAAGCCGACCGGGCAGACGAGCCTATCGACGGAAGAGGGCGATATACCCGCCTCGCGCAACCGCCTTCTGAAACGCATGGCCTTGGTATCCGAGCCGATGAGACCGAGGTATTGGAAATCCCCACGCCGCAGAATGGCATGACAGATGTCCAAGTCCAACGGGTGCGAGAAGGTCATGACGAGGTGGAAGGCGGTCGGGGGGGCCGCCGCGGCGATGCGCGCCAGGGCAGTGTCGGCAGCAATTCCGACGTGACCGGGAACGGCATCGGGAAAGCGGCGCCGGTCCACGTCGGCCCACACGATATCGAACGGAAGCGGCTCGAGCGCGCGCACGACCGCGCGACCGACGTGGCCGGCACCATAGAGGTAGAGCCTCGTTCTCGGCCTTCCTGCGGGCTCGACGAGCCAGGGCTCGAGGCTTCCTGGCAGCCGAACGATGGCCGGCGCGGATGGCTTCGTGCCGGAGAGCATGTCGCGGGCGGCGCGCAGCACGGGCAGCGGCACGTCCGGACCCGCCTTGCGATCGATTATGCCGATCAGCGGCAAGGACGCGCCGACCTGCCTCGCGACGACAAACGGCAACGGCAGCTCAGCCAGCGCGGCAAAGGTCGCCGCTTCCGCCGCGCCGAAGTGCTCGAGGAGGATCGCCGTCCGGCCGCCGCAGCACTGGCCAAGGGCGGGGCCCAAAGCAACATGCCGCATCTCGCGGTGCCAAGCGGGT
>CAYWBX010000664.1:0-2475 GCA_964456015.1 uncultured Hyphomicrobiaceae bacterium
CCGGGACTGAGCAAACGTGTCGCGCCGCAGGACCGATCGGCCGCTGGGCGGAGCCCCGGCCCGAGACCTGCGCACGCAAATGCGAGACCCGAGGATGAGGAGCAAGTCATGGCCCGCAAGAAGCCCAATCCGCGCGCCGAGTTCGTTCTGTTCAACGTCACGTATGCGGACGGCACGGTGACCTCGAACCGCAAGGTGCCCGCCGAGATCGTGGGAGGCTTCGACGGCGACGCGCCGGCCCGCGCCGCACTCGAGGCGCAAGACCGCGAGATCGCGGAACGCTCGGGTCGGCCGCGCGCCGCGATCAAGGAGATCGCGCGCGCGCCGGTCAAGTGACGGCGCGCCGCGCGAGGCGGGGCGGGCCGCCGCCCGCCGGCGCCGCGGAGCGGTCGTCGCTCGCGTCAGTAGACGTCGGCGTGCTCGGTCGACTTGTAAGAGGCGCGTTCTGAGAACGACGAGTGCCAAGCCGTGAGGCGGGGGCGACCGGCGCGCCAGTCGTTGGCGCCATAGCGGAAATCCGCATACCCGCAGGCGCAGGCGATGGCGATATGGCCGATCGCGAGCGGGCTCTCGGCGAGGCTTGCGGCTTCGCGCTCGAGGGCATCGAAGGATGCCTTGAACTTCAGGGCCAGCGCCTCAGCGAGCTCCGGCGAGCGCTGGCTCTCGGGCCGCATCCGCTCCGAAAGGCCGACGAGGAGGAAGTCGAGAACGCCGTCGCCGAGCGCCTGCAGCCGCAGCGCCTCGATGCGCGCCTCGCCGGCCGGCGGGAAGAGCGGTTTGCCGCCGCCGATGCCATCGAGGTATTCGGCAATGACGCGCGAATCGTAGAGCGGCCGCCCGTCATCGCGGATGAGCGTCGGCAGCTTGTTCAGCGGATTGAGGGCCATCACCTCGGCGTTTGGCTTCGTCGGCGAGACGACCGTGCGCACCCGCTCGATGCGATCGGCTAATCCCTTCTCGTGGGCGACGATCATGACCTTGCGGACGAAGGGCGAGCGCGACGACCAGAGAAGCTTCATCAGTGCAGCACCGGACCCTTGAGGTATTTCCTGCGATCGCCGGACTTGATGACGACGTCGAGCATCCGGCCCTTGCGGCTGATCGTGAGCGGCACCGGCACGCCGGCCTCGCCCAGCGCCCAGACGGTCCGGAACAGGCCGGCGAGGGAGCGCACCTCGCGGCCCGCACAGGTGACGATGATGTCGCCGGTTCGCACGTCCGCCGTGCGGGCCGGGCCCCGGCCGGAGACGCCGGCGATGGCGATGCGGTTGCCCACTTCGGTCGCATAGAGCCCGAGCCAGGGACGCGGCGGACGGTTCGGCCGGCCCAGGCGCAGCACATCGTCGAGGATCGGCTTCAGGAGGTCGATGGGCACGACCATGTTGATGTCCTCGTTGCGACCGTCGGCGCGGATCTGCTGCACCTGCAGCGACCCGATGCCAAGGAGCTCGCCGCGCGGGCCGATCATTCCCGTGCCGCCCCAGTGCGGATGGGCCGGCGCCGTGAAGATCGCCTGATCGAGCACGTATTCCCAATAACCGGCGAATTCCTGCTTGGCGATGATCTGCGCGGCGACCGCGTTGGCGCGACCGCCGACGCCGCCAAGCACGACGGCCTCGCCGACCGATGCCTCGGCCGACGAGCCGAGCGGCAGGCTCGGCATGTCGATGCGGGCCAGCGCCTGGACCAGGCCAAACCCGCTTTCCTGATCGTAGCCGAGGACGTGACCGGGCACGACACGGCCGTCGGCAAGCTTGACCCAGACGGTCTCCGCCTCGGTCACCAGGTAGCCGATGGTCAGAATGATGCCGTCCTTGCCGATGAGCACGCCATGCCCGAGACGCTCGGTTCCGAGCGTCTCGGCGGTGAAGGCGTCGGCCGGCACGATGGTGCGCAGTCCCACCACCGCGGTGAGCGCGTGGTCGAGATCGAAATCATAGTTCTCGGGACTTGGTTGCACGGGAAGCCTCGCCTCAGGGCGGTTCGCTAGATGTCTTTAGAATAGTGCGGGTTCGCGCGAGCGACAATCAATGCACTCGGCCTGAGGCAAAGCGTGCGAATGCGCAGTCGACGGCGCACTGTGCCGCGCATCGCCAGCGGCTGCAACAGTGCAGGCGTTTCAACGGCTTCAGCCTCGACGGCGGCGGTTCAGCCGAGGCATTCGGCGATGAACTTCCGGAACGCCCGCGCGCGGTGGCTGATCGCATGCTTCCTGGCGGGCTCCATCTCGCCGAACGTGAGCGTCTCGCCGTCGGGGAGAAACATGGGATCATAGCCAAATCCCTTGTTGCCGCGCGGCGGCCAGACGAGATGACCGTAGACGCGCCCCTCGAAGACGCAGGCCGCGCCGTCCGGCCAGGCGATGCAGAGGGCGGCGGTGAAGTTGGCGCGCGGTCCGGCACCGTGCCAGGCGTTCCGCTCGCGGCACCGCTCGGCGACCTTGGCCATGGCGAGCGAGAAATCCTTGCCGGGTCC
>CAYWBX010000665.1:0-2472 GCA_964456015.1 uncultured Hyphomicrobiaceae bacterium
CGTCTCCGCCGGCCAGATAGTCGATGCCGGCGCCACCAAGGATCGTATCGTTGCCTATGCTGCCGACGATGTAATTGTCGAGTGCATTGCCGGTGAGAGTCTGCCCACTCGTCCGCGTTCCCGTCACGTTCTCGATGTTGGCGGCGAGTGTGTAGCTCGCGAGAGTCGTCTCGACCGTATCCACGCCCTCGCCCGCGCTCTCGACGACCACATCGCTGGCGTTGTCCACCACGTAGATGTCATTGCCGAGGCCGCCGGTCATGGTGTCGGCACCTGCTCCGCCGTCGAGCGTGTCATCGCCCTCAAGGCCATAGAGCGTGTCGGTGCCGCCATTGCCCATGAGCACGTTGTCGGCGACGTTGCCCCGGATCGTATCGTTGCCGGAGCCCCCTTTGGCATTCTCGATCAGCGAACGCAGGTCGCCGTTGTACTGAAGCGCATTGAAGAGATGCGCGCGCGCATAGTCGTTCGCCGGATTGCCGTCGAAGCCCTGATCGAGCCGTGCGCGCTGGAAATTGCTGCCGACTGCGAAGTCTGACCAACCGCCCGGCGCGAGATCGATGTTGAGATTCGTCGTGTAGTTCGACAGGTCGTAGGTGTCCGTGCCGTCGCCGTCCCACACGGTACGAAAGACGCGATTGGCGCCGGGCACCCCCTGGCCGACGTCATTGATGAACATCTCGCCCGTGGTCAGCGAGAACGTGTAGACGGAGTCGCCTGCGTTGGTCGTAAAATCGGCGCCATAAAAGCGCTGGATCGCCGCGATGTCGTACATCATCAGCGTCTGCGCGTAGCCGTTCGCCTCGTTGGTGTAGCCACTGAGACCGGCGCCGACGTAGCTGCGATACGTCATCACCGAGAATTCCATCGAATCCCGGTCCGCCGTCATGGCCCCCGGACCGTCGGTCTCGTGGCCGTGCTTGAGCCCGAGCGCATGGCCGATTTCGTGCAAGAAGGTGTGATAAGCGTAATTGCCCATCACCGGAGCATTGTAGCTTGATGTGTTGAACCAGCTGTCGCCGCCCGACTCGACGGTGCTAGGATAGTAGGCGAAGGCCGTGGAAATGCTGGAGCCCTCGACGAAGCGCAGCGTGCCGTCGGGGCTGCCGAACGCAAGCTCGGTGAACGCGAGGTTGCTCACGCCGTCGTAGCCGGCGAGCGCGGCGCGGACCACCGCCTGCTGCTGGGCGTTCAGGGCTTCCGCAAAGTTGATGCCGCTGCCCGGCGAGTAGCTGAAATCGGCCGCCGAATCCGGGAAGCTGAACGTCAGAGATGGGTTCGTCCAATAGCGCGAATAGCTGTCGATGCCCCAGGTGTTCATCAGGGCATCGACGTTCTGGTCCGAATCGTTGGTGACCGTGTCGAACTGAAGGAGCGACACCCCGGCTTCGCCGGCCATGGGCGGCAAGGGCCCGGCAGCAATGCCGCCTGGTCCGTCACCGGACTGAGCTGCGGCTGCGCTGCCGCACATGGCGCAGCTGCAGGCATAGGGCATCAGCACGAACGCGTCGCTGCCGCTCGAGCCGGCGAGAGCGCCGACGTTGACGAACGGCGCGGAGGCGGCGTCGGGCACCGATGAGCGGCTGCCGTATCCATCACCATCGTCAGGTGTCGCAATCGCAGGATCGGGACGGGTCGAAATCGGTCGCGGATCGCTCGGGACCTCAGGATCGGGAATGTCGACTGTTGCCCCGTTTGGGCTGGGTCCGCGGGACAAGTCGGAAACAATGGCGGCGTTGCGCGCAGGACTTCCCTCAAACGACCCGACTGCTGGTTCGGTATCGAAGGCGAACGTCCGGATCAACGGCGGGATGCTGTGGCCCGGCTCCCCGCGTCCGGCCTCGGCGATGCTGTCGATCAGAGTGCGCACGGGCTCGGCAAGTGACATCGAAACGGTGTGAGCTGCCCCGGCCGGCTTGGCCGGAGGCACAGCCGCCCATTCCCCTTCGTGAGCGGGCGGCACGCTGGTCGCCGCGACGCTCTCGACGTGCCATTGCGGCACATCTTCGAGATCTTCCTCAAGCACTTGCGAGGTCTTCCACATCCCGATCCCCCGTGTGGGTCCTCGTTCGTTGGCCGCTGGTGAGTTCAGACTGGCTGTGGCGCCAGGGCCATTCGCGTCACGGCCGGTCTTCGCGGATCGCAACCGATATAGTTATCAGACACGGTGATCGGCACAACAAATTGCCCGCAACGCGGTGTGCAAATTGTTACCGTGTGCGTGCGAGCTGGCAGGCATTGGCGAGACGGCACGGCAGGGCGACGCCGAGCATGGCGACCACTGCCGCGGCCCTGCCGCCGGACCTGCTCCTCGGACGAAGCAGTCGAGATTGCTCCACAAAGGCAATGTCCGCAGACGGGACTAGGAACGGCTGATAGCGAGCTTGACCGGTGGCCCCGCAGCCGGACCGGCTGGCGAGCTGCTGCCATGCGACCGGTCGGCTGTCGCGTTCGCGGACACCGGAGGCAAGA
>CAYWBX010000666.1:0-2471 GCA_964456015.1 uncultured Hyphomicrobiaceae bacterium
GCGACCATCATTCCGGTGCTGGCGGTCCCGATCTCGCTCATCGGCACCTGCGCGGTCATGCTGGCCCTCGGCTATTCCATCAATTCGCTCACGCTGTTCGGGCTCGTTCTCGCGGTCGGCATCGTCGTCGACGACGCCATCGTGGTGGTCGAGAACATCGAGCGCCGTCTGCGGGAGGGGCTCTCGCCCGTCGAGGCGGCGCGCCGGTCCATGGACGAGGTCGGCACGGCGCTCATCGCCATCGCACTCGTGCTTTCGGCCGTCTTCATTCCGACCGCCTTCGTTGGCGGGATCACCGGGGCCTTCTATCGCCAGTTCGCCGTCACCATCGCAACGGCCACGATCATCTCGGCCTTCGTCTCGCTGACGCTGTCGCCGGCGCTTGCCGCGCAGCTTTTCCAGTCGCATCAGCAGGACCATGCTTCGTCGCGATCGCTCGGCGCGATCCTGTTGCGCCCCGTGCACGCCGCTTTTCGCGGCTTCAATCGCGCATTCGAGGCCTTGGCGCGCGGCTACGCCGGCATGGTGCGCGGCCTGTCGAGGTACTATGCCTTGCCGCTGCTGGCGTTCGTCGGCCTCGCGGTGCTCGGCATCTGGCTCGTCATGCGCACGCCGACCGGGTTCATTCCGGCGACGGACCGCGGCATCGTCATCGTCTCGCTGACCCTTCCGCCCGGCGCTTCCATCGAGCGCACCGACGCCGTGATGCGCAAGGCCAACGAGATCATCCTGGCGACGCCCGGCTTCAAGCACACCTCGGGATATGCCGGGCGCTCCGGGGCCACATTCACGAACGCCTCGAACGCAGCGGCGATCTTCTGCGTTCTCGAGGATCACGCGGTGCGTGAGAAGAAGGGGCTCAACCTGCAGGGGATGGTCGCCAATCTGAGGCGCCGGCTTGCGGAGGTGCAGGAAGCCAATGTCATCGTGATTGTCCCGCCGGTGGTGCGGGGGATCGGCAACGCCACGGGCTTTTCGATGCGTCTGCAGGACCGGCTCGGCGTCGGCGCCGACGAGCTTTCGCGCATCGCCCAGGAGCTGATCCGAACAGCCAATGCGACGCCCGGCATCACCAATACCTTCACCACCTTCCAGGCCTCGACGCCGCAGATATTCGTCGATGTCGATCGGGACAAGGCGCAGATGCTCAAGGTTCCCGTGACCAACATCTTCGAGGCCATGCGCATCTACATGGGCTCGGCCTATGTGAACGACTTCAACATGTTCGGGCGCACCTACCGCGTCACGGCGCAGGCCGATGCCGACTTCCGGCTCGATTCCGCCAACGTGGCGCGCATTCAGGTTCGCAACGCCGACGGACAGATGGTGCCGCTTGGCAGTCTCGTCACGTTCCGCGAAATCGTGGGGCCTGAGCGCGTGCCGCGCTACAACCTGTTCCCGACGGTCGAGATTCAGGGCACCTCCGCTCCCGGCATCTCGTCGGGCCAGGCGCTCGACATCATGACCGAGGTCGCCGCGCGGGTGCTGCCGGAAGGCATAACCTTCGAGTGGACGGACCTGTCCTATCAGGAGAAGCGCGCCGGGCGCACCGGCTATTACATCTTCGCGCTCTCGGTGCTGTTTGTGTTCCTGGTCCTGGCGGCGCAGTACGAGAGCTGGTCTCTGCCGCTTGCGATCATTCTCATCGTGCCGATGTGCCTGCTTTCCGCGACCTTTGGCGTGTGGCTGCACGGTCAGGACATCAACATCCTGACCCAGATCGCGTTCGTGGTGCTGATCGGACTAGCCGCCAAGAACGCCATTCTGATCGTCGAATTCGCGCGCCAGCTCGAGGAGCAGGGCCGAGGCATCGTCGATGCCGCGGTCGAAGCCTGCCGGCTTCGACTGCGACCGATCGTGATGACATCGCTCGCCTTCACGCTCGGCGTCCTGCCGCTCTATTGGGCCACGGGTGCCGGCGCCGAGATGCGGCAGGCACTGGGGCTTGCGGTGTTCTGGGGCATGATCGGAGTGACGCTTTTCGGGCTCCTGTTCACCCCCGTGTTTTACGTCGTGATCCGCCGTCTGACCGCGCGGCAGGCGGGTCCGGCTGTTGCTCAGCCCGCGGCGGGCGCCGGTGCTCCGCAAGCGGCCGAGTAGGGTGCTCGCCTGCTTTCGGCGACCACTTGGCTGGACGCTTCTCGGCAAACGAAGCCAGTCCCTCCACGGCGTCCTCCGACTGCCGGGAGCTGGCGTGACTGTGGATCAGCCCCTCGAGGGTGGCTGAATCCATTCCGCCCCAGGCGTGCTCGAGGATGTGGCGCTTGGTGGCGGCCATCGCGGCTGGACTGTTCTCGAGGACCTGCGCGACGATCTCCTCGCCGCGGACCTCAAGACGCGCCAACGGCACCACCTCGTGCACCAGCCCGATGCGCCGAGCCTCGCTGGCGTCAAATCGCTCGCCGGTAAGCGCATAGCGCCGGACCTGACGTACGGACATCGCATCGTTGAGCTGCGGAAAGATGATGCTT
>CAYWBX010000667.1:0-1475 GCA_964456015.1 uncultured Hyphomicrobiaceae bacterium
CGTCGTTACCCGGGATCGGATACGTGACGTCGTCCGGGTCGCAATTGGTGTCGACCACCGCGACGACCGGAATGCCGAGCTTCTTCGCTTCCTTGATCGCGATGTCTTCCTTGTTGGTGTCGATCACAAACAGGAGATCAGGCAGGCCGCCCATGTCCTTGATGCCGCCAAGCGACTGGTTGAGCTTGTCGCGCTCGCGCTGGATGTTGAGCAGTTCCTTCTTGGTCCGTCCCGTGGTGTCGCCCGCGAGAATCTCATCGAGCTGGCGCAGACGCCGGATGGACTGGGAGATGGTCTTCCAGTTGGTGAGCGTTCCGCCGAGCCAGCGATGATTGATGTAGTACTGGGCCGAACGCTTGGCGGCATCGGCGATCGCCTCCGACGCCTGCCGCTTGGTGCCGACCATCAGCAGCCGGCCTCCCTTGGCGATGATCTCCGAGACCTGCACGAGCGCCTGATGGAGCAGCGGCACGGTCTGCGCCAGATCGATGATATGAATGTTGTTCCGGGCCCCATAGATGTAGGGGGCCATCTTCGGGTTCCAGCGATGCGACTGGTGACCGAAATGCACGCCAGCTTCCAGCAGCTGACGCATGGTGAACTCGGGAAGCGCCATCGAGGCCGTCCTTGATTTTCCGGTTGCTCCGCCATGAATCCGGGATTGGCGCCCGCTTCGGCCTCTCGACCGGTACAAGCCGCCCACCGGATCGTCCGACCGGGGCTTTTCATCCGGCCGCACGAGGATCCATGTGTGATATGAACGGCGCTGTGTAACCGCAGGGGTCCCCTTTTGCAAGCGCCAAGCGCGCGGCAGCGCCTCGCCGGCAGCCGGGCGCGCGCGCCCCGTCTTTCGCCATCGTTCACCGGCACGCTGCCGGCGCAGGAATTGGCGGTTCGACCGAGGGCGTCGCCCCGCGCAGATTGCCGCCCGCGGCCATACCGGGAGACTCGATGCTGTCCGCTCTGATGCTGCAAGACCCTGGCTCAAGCCCCCCAAGCAAGAAGCCTGCGCTGCGGGCTCTGGCCCTCACCTTCGGCGCCGCCCTGGCGAGCGCGCTGATGACGGCCGCGGTCCCCGCAAGCCGCGCCGGCGAGCCGCCCGCCGCCCATGGCATTGCCATGCACGGCAGTCCGGCCCTGCCACCCGGGTTCCCGCATCTCCCGTATGCGAACCCGGCAGCCCCGAAAGGCGGTGTCCTCAAGCTCGGTCAGATCGGAACTTTCGACAGCCTCAATCCGTTCATCGTTTTCGGCGTGTCGGCCGCCGGGATGCGCGAGTATGTCTATGAAAGTCTGCTGGCGCGCTCGCAGGACGAACCCTTCTCGCTCTACGGCCTCATCGCCCGCAGCCTGCGCACGCCCGCCGACCGCAGCTTCGTGGAATTCGAGCTCGACCCCGAAGCCCGCTTCTCCGACGGAAAACCGATCACGGCCGATGACGTGGTCTTCTCCTGGTCGCTGCTCAAGGAGAAAGG
>CAYWBX010000667.1:1485-2465 GCA_964456015.1 uncultured Hyphomicrobiaceae bacterium
AGCCCTACATGCGGGCGCACTACCGGACGGTCGTCAAGGCCGAGGTCCCGGGGCCGGGTCGCGTGCGCTTTACCTTCGACGCCTCCGGCAACCGCGAGGCGCCGCTGCTGCTCGGCCTCATGCCCATCCTGCCCAGCCATCTCATCCGGGAGAGCGATTTCGAACGCACAAGCCTTGCCCCGCCCGTGGGCTCAGGCCCCTACATCGTCGCCGCGGTGGACGCCGGCCGCAGTATCACCTTGAAGCGCAACCCCGCCTGGTGGGCCGCGGAGAGGCCCGTCAACCGCGGCCGCTTCAACTTCGACGAGATCCGCATCGAGTATTTCCGTGACCAGACCACGCTGTTCGAGGCGTTCAAAACCGGCAGCGTGCATGTGCGACTCGAGGATGACGCCAGCCGGTGGGCCGAGGGCTACGATTTTCCGGCCGCTACGGACGGCCGCGTGCAGCGGCGCGAGGTTGCAACCCGGCTGCCAGCCGGCATGACGGCGCTGGTCATGAATACGCGCCGGCCGCCCTTCGACGACCAGCGCGTGCGGCAGGCGATGATCCAGCTCTTCGACTTCGAGTGGATCAACCGGAGCCTGTTTCACGGTCATTACGTGCGCACACAAAGCTACTTCGCGCGCTCCGAGCTTGCCGCCCACGCCATCCCGGCAAGCGACGCCGAGTTAGAACTCCTCGCGCGTGCCAAGGCGCGCGTGCGGCCGGAGATCCTGGCCGGCACCTACGCCATGCCGACGAGCGATGGCCAGGGCCACAACCGCGCCAACCTGCAAGCCGCCTTCGCGCTTCTCCAGGCGGCCGGCTATCGGCAGGACAGGGGCCTCATGATCAAGGCCGCCACCGGCCGGCCGCTCACCTTCGAGATGATGGCCGCATCGCGCGGCGAGGAGCGCCTCGTTCAGGCCTTCGCCAAGTCGCTTGAGCGTCTGGGCATCGCCGCCCGGCTTCGTCTCGTCGACAGCGCCCAGCGCTGG
>CAYWBX010000668.1:0-2454 GCA_964456015.1 uncultured Hyphomicrobiaceae bacterium
CCGCTCCTGCACACCGTGCGCGGCGCCGGCTACATGATCCGCGATGGCGCGCCCTAGTCCCTTTCGCTCGTCGGTTTTCCGACTGTCGCTCGCGGCGACGGCCATTGCCGCCCTCGTAGCGGCCTTCGCCGTGCGCTGGATTGCGGCGAGCGCCAATGCCACGTTGACCGCGCACGTCGAGGAAGCGATCGAGGCCGACGTCGCAACCTTGCGCGCGACATACGCGCAAGGCGGCATGGGTCCGCTCGCGGAAGCGGTCGCGCAGAAGATCCGCTGGGGCTGTCAGGGTCTCTACCTCCTCATCGTGGAGGACGGCCGGGTTCGCGGCGGAAACGTCGCCCACTGGCCGGCCGAGTGGAAGGGCGAGCGGCGCTCCGGCACCTTCACGTACGTCTTACTTGAAGCGCCGCAGGCAAGGGCCCGCCGCGCTGCCGGCGTCGGCGTGCTGCTCGATGGCGGCGCAAAGCTCCTCGTCGCCCAGGACATCGAGCACCACCATGCTTTGCTTGCGACGCTGCGCACGCATTCCGCGATCGCCCTTGCCGCTATCGTGCTGCTCGGCGTCGTCGGCGGCTACCTCGTCTCGCGCCAGATTCTCCGGCGCATCGATGAGATGAGCGACGCCAGCCGCAAGGTCATGGTCGGCCATCACTCGGGCCGGCTCCCGGTCACCGGGACCGACGACGAGCTCGACCGCCTCGCCCGTCAGCTCAACGCCATGCTCGACCGGATCGAACAGCTCATGTCCGGCCTGCGGGAGGTCTCCGACAACATTGCCCACGACCTCAAGACGCCGCTCAACCGCTTGCGCAATGCCGCCGAAGCGGCTCTTGCCGATCCCCGCGGCCCCGAAGCATGGCGTGCCGGCCTCGAGCGCACGCTCACGGAAGCCGACGATCTCATCAAGACGTTCAACGCCCTCCTCCTGATCGCCCGGCTCGAGTCCGGTTCGATCGAGGAGAGCTTCGAGCCTGTCGACCTCGCCGAGCTGTGCCGCAGCGTCGTCGAACTCTACGAGCCGCACGCCGAGGAGCACGGATTAAAGCTCCAATTCTCCGGAGACGACCGGGTGCCGGCCACGGCAAACCGGCATCTCGTCAGCCAAGCCGTAGCAAACCTTATCGACAATGCGATCAAGTACGGGCAGCCCGATGCAGCACATGCCTCACCCTGCGCTCGGATCGTGATCGGCGTCGCGGCACGCGGCGAGGAAGCCATCATCCATGTCGCCGACAACGGGCCGGGCATTCCGGCCGCAGATCGCGCTCGTGCCCTGCAGCGTTTCACCCGCCTCGACTCGAGCCGCTCGCGTCCCGGCACCGGCCTCGGCCTGAGCCTTGTTGCCGCCGTCGCGCAGGTTCACGGCGGACGGGTTGCACTCGAGGACAACAAGCCCGGTCTCAGGGTCGTCGTCTCGCTGCCTCTCGCACCCCGCCCCGGGACTGTGGCAGAAGGACGGGAGCGATCGCGATCCAAAGCCGTCGAGGCGTGAAATGACCGAGTGCAGAAGCGGCGGCTGCCGCCTCGCCGATCTCATCCGCGAGGCCCCCATTCCCTTCGATCCCGCAAGCGCCGACGACCGGCTCGGCGAGCTCCGCACCGAGGCGCGCGCAAGCCTGCCTGAAGCCGGCGATCTCCTTGATGAGCCGCGCGTCCGCGCCTTGCTTCACGGCATTCTCGGCTGCTCCCCATACCTGACAGGGCTCGTCAGACGCGATCCGGCGCGCCTTCTCCGGCTTCTTGCCGCGCCTCCCCAGCCGACGCTCGCGCCCCAGATCCGATCGCTCGAGGCGGCGATCGCCGATGCCGCCTCCGCTGAGGCGGCGATGCAGCAGCTCCGCAGGTTCAAGAGCGAGGTCGCTCTTCTCGTCGCGCTTTGCGACCTCGGCGGCGTCTGGCCGGTCCACGACGTCACCGCCGCCCTCACCGCGGCCGCCGACGCGGCGACTGGCGCCTGCGTCCGCTTCCTGTTCCGCCAGGCTGCGGCGCGCGGCGACGTGGCGCCCGTCGCCCCTGAGCGACCCGAGGCCGCATCCGGCTACATCGTCATCGCCATGGGCAAGCACGGGGCTCGCGAGCTCAACTACTCGAGCGACATTGACCTCATCGTGTTCTACGAACCGGGCGTGGCGCGGCTGCGTCAGGGGCTCGAGCCGCTCGCCTTCTTCGTTCGTCAGACCCGCGAGCTCGTCAAGCTGCTACAGGAGCGCACGGCCGACGGCTACGTCTTTCGCACCGACCTGCGCCTGAGACCGGATCCGGGCTCGACCCAGGTCGCCATCTCCACGCCCGCCGCCCTCAACTACTACGAAAGCTTCGGCCAGAATTGGGAGCGGGCCGCTCTCATCAAGGCCCGCCCAATTGCCGGCGACCTCGCCGCGGGCGAGGCCTTCCTCAAGGACCTCACACCCTTCATCTGGCGCAAGTACCTCGATTTCGCGGCCATTGCCGACA
>CAYWBX010000669.1:0-2446 GCA_964456015.1 uncultured Hyphomicrobiaceae bacterium
AGACGCTAATGCCCCTCATCGGCTTTTTCCTCGCCACGACACTGCCGGTCGTGATCTTCCGCCACCGCAAGGGCATGGGAAGCGCATGAAGGATTTGGCCCCAAGCAGGCACGACGTAAGCCGGCACGAGACCGGCCGCGGGCTGCGGTTGAAAGATGTCTCAATCTGCATCCACGGCCGCGAGCTGTTGCGACTGTCGGTGTCCGTCGCCCCCGGCGAGGTCATGACGGTGATGGGGCCGAGCGGGTCGGGCAAGTCCTCGCTGCTCGCCTTTCTCGCCGGCACGCTCTCGCCTGCGTTCTCGGCCAAAGGCGAGATACTGCTCGATGGTCTGTCGCTCGTCGGCCGGCCGCCGGACAAGCGCCGCCTCGGCATCCTGTTCCAGGACGATCTGCTCTTTCCCCACCTTTCGGTGGGCGGCAATCTCGCCTTCGCGCTGCCGGTCGGCATCCGCGGCAGGAAGGCGCGCCGGGCGGCGGTAGAGGAGGCGCTGGCGACCGCTGATCTCACCGGCTTCGCCGACCGCGATCCGGCGACGCTTTCTGGAGGCCAGAGGGCGCGCGCCGCGCTGATGCGCGTGCTGCTGTCGCAGCCAAAGGCCTTGCTCTTGGACGAGCCCTTCTCCAAGCTCGACGCATCATTGCGTGAAAGCTTTCGTGCCTTCGTCTTCGGTGAGGCGAGGCGCCTGGGCCTGCCGGCCATTATGGTGACGCACGATCCGGCCGACGCGGCGGCTGCCGGCGGCCCGGTCGTCACGCTCGACTGACAGCCGGGCCCGACGCCTGCCCTATAGGATCTTCTGGCCGGTCTTCTTCCAGTCGGAGAGAAAGAGCTCGAGGCCCTTGTCTGTCAGCGGATGCTTGACGAGCGCCTTCAGGATCGCCGGCGGCACGGTGGCGATATCGGCACCGACGAGGGCTGCCTCCTTGACATGATTGACGGTGCGAATCGAAGCCGCAAGGATCTCGGTTGTGAAATCGTAGTTCTCGTAGATGGCCCGGATCTCCTGAATGAGGTCCATGCCGTTGAGGCCGACGTCGTCGAGACGGCCGATGAATGGGGAGACGAACGTCGCCCCGGCCTTGGCGGCGAGCAGCGCCTGGTTGGCCGAGAAGCACAAGGTGACGTTGACCATCGTGCCTTCGTCGGTCAGCGTCTTGCAGGCTTTGAGGCCGTCGAGCGTGAGCGGCACCTTCACCGCGACGTTGCGGGCGATCTTGGCCAGCAGCCGGCCCTCTTTTAGCATGCCTGCCGCATCCAGCGCCGTCACCTCCGCGCTGACCGGGCCCGGCACGACCCTGCAGATCTCGGCGACGAGTTCCTTGAAGTCGCGTCCCGCCTTGGCGACGAGCGAAGGATTGGTGGTCACGCCGTCGAGCAGGCCAGTGGCCGCAAGCTCCTTGATCTCGGCAATGTCGGCGGTGTCGACGAAGAATTTCATGACTGGGCTTTCCGTTTGCCTTCCGCGCGCCGGATTTGAGGCGCTGGTGTTGCGGTTCGGAAGTTCCTATGCATTTGCCGCGGGTGTGGTTAGGAACTTCCGAACCAAAGCCACACTGGCTGAAGATCTGATCCTAGGCTGAATCGACATTCAGCGCAGCCATAGCATGACTGCGGCAAGGCAGAGGAAGCCAAGGAAGTGGACGGCACGACGATCATATCGGGTGGCGAGACGTCGAAAGTGCTTCAGCTTGTTGAAGCAGCGCTCGATGCGGTTGCGCTCTCGGTACAGCGCCTTGTCGTGCCGGATGCGCTTCTTGCGGCTGCGGTTGGAGGGAATCACCGCCTTCATGCCAGCGGCCTTGGCCGTGTCGCGGATGGCGTTGCTGTCGTAGGCCTTGTCGGCGATGACGGCGTCTGCCTCGACGCCGTCCAGCAGCGTCTCGGCCGTGCGGCTCTCGTGCACCTCGCCGCCGCTGAGCAGGAAACGCAGTGGCCGCCCGAGCGCGTCGGCGAGCAGATGGATCTTGGTCGTCAGTCCACCTCGGGAACGCCCCAGAGCCTCGTCCGAGGCGCCCCCCTTTTGGCGCTACCTTTACCGGTGGCCGCCTGCTGGTGGGCCCTGACGAGGGTCGCATCGAGCATCACGTACTCGTTCCTAGGATCAGCGATGAGAGCCTGGAAGATCTGCTCCCACACCCCATTCCTCGCCCATCGCGTAAAGCGCTTGTGGACGCTCTTCCACTTGCCGTACCTCTCGGGCAGCTCGTCCCACTGGGCGCCTGACCGCAACACCCAGAGAACGCCATTGACGAACAGGCGGTTGTCCTTGGCTGTCCGGCCGGGATCGGACTTCTTGCCCGGCAACATCTCCGCGATACGCGCCCACTGGTCATCCTTGAGCTCGTACCGCTTCGCCATGCGTTGCGCTCCGAATCAGTTGATCCGAAGCACAATGAATCAGAACCGATTCCCGATGGGAATCCTGAATGTCGATTGGACCTAG
>CAYWBX010000670.1:0-2433 GCA_964456015.1 uncultured Hyphomicrobiaceae bacterium
GCGCACCTCGATGCCGCGCTTCTCCGCCGTCTGGAACCAGGCGCGGGAGAGCCCTACCCCCTCGTGCGCCGCCCGCACCACGAGCCCGCGCGGCCAAACGACGAGGTTGCCCTTCTTGACGCCTACTATGGTGCTTGCCGGCTCCATCTTCACACCGCCGGTCTGATTCATCCAGAAAACGGTGTCTTTCGAGTTGTCGACGAGGATGCCGGCGAGAAGCGGGTCCGTGCGTCCGTTGGTGACGCGCATCAGATCGGCGAGATACTCCCGCCTGGGATAGGGATTGATGCCGGCATAGAAGTCCTCGTACTCCTCTTCGATGCCCGGCAGAAGCGGCCCGATCTCCCTCGGGTCGTCGAAGGCGAAGCGCAGCACCGCCCCCGCCCAGTGCGTGTTGCCGCCGCGAAGCTCGCGCGGCGCCTTCTCGAGCACCACGACCTTCGCGCCGTTTTCGTGCGCGGAAACGGCGGCGGCCAGCGCCGCATTGCCGGCGCCGACGACGACCACATCGTACTCTTGCATCTCTCCGTCCACTCCCTGCGCCTTGATCTCAGTGTGCCGTGAAGAACCCGGCTGCGTCCATCAACTGCCGCAGGCCGGCGGCATCGAGCTCGTCAATGTTCGCGAGGAGCCCGACGATCTCCTTTGCTGCTGGCGGCGCGAGCCGCGTTGCAAGGCAATCAGAGACCTTGACCATGTGCTCGGCCTCGCTGATCGGTGGCGTTCCCCATTTGCCGCGGGGGCCGTTACAACGCGCACGCTCAACCGTCCCGTCGGCGAGCATGACCTCGAGGACGACATGCATGTCCTCGAATCGCCCGGAGAGCGCCGGGTCCTGGACGACCTCGAACCGCGCTAGAAGGTCTTGCATGTCGGCTCGTCCAAGCCGAGCGTCGGTGAACGTCCGGATGCCAACGTGCCCGTCGAGGAGCGCCGCGGCGGCCGTGTACTGCAGCGAGAACTTGCCGTCGAGGCCCGACGCCGGACGCGGCCGGTCGACATATCGCATGACCGGCGTTGTGAGCCGGACGCTTCGGACCCGCTTGCCCTTTATGCGCCCGTGCAGCTCGAGCGCCGCCGTGATGCCGAAGTGCGTCCCATACTGGCTCGGAAACATCTTTATGGCGTAGCCCGGCGATACGATTCGCCACGGCGCCCGGCCGAAGTTCAAAAGCTCGCGGGCATCGAAGGCGTCATGGAAGGTATCGACATAACCCTGCTTCGCCTCGAAGGTATCGGGGTTCGCCGTGAACCCGCGGGCAGCCAGCATCGCCGCCTCGAGCCCGAGCGCCGCCGCCTGACCGCAATGCGTCGACTTGGTCATCGTCCCGACGTTGGCGAGCACCGAGGCCGCACGCGAGGCGCACAGCCCGATCGCATGCGCGAGCTGGTCCGCGGTGAGCCCGAGGATATGCCCGGCGGCGACCGCAGCGCCGAACGGCCCCGCCGCGCCCGGCGCGTGCAGCTTCATCGTCTGCGCTTCGTATTGTCCCGAGGCTTGCCGGATCCAGCCCTGCATCTCGACGCCCTTTACGAGGGCGGTGACAACGTCGCGACCGCCCGCTCCCTTGGCCTCGGCGATAGCGAGCGTTGCGGCAAGAGTCGTCGACAGAGCATGATTGGCGGGGCTCCACATCGGTTCGAAATCAAGGACGTGCATCGCGGCGCCATTGAGCGCCGCCGCCGAGACCGGGTCCGTCTTGAAGCCGAAGCCGATCGCCGTCGCGCGGGGAGACGCTCCCCGCTCGCGATAATGGGCGGCCAGGATCCGGATGGCCTCTTCTTCCGTCCCGGCGAACGCGATGGCGACGCCATCGAGGAGAAGCCGACGCGCGGCGTCCCGGGCGTGCCGGCCGATGTCCGCGTCCTGGACCGAGACAACCTTGCCGCACAGGTCTGAAGTGACGGTCATCGCTCTGCTGTGAGATCGTGCGCGGGCCACACGCAGACTGCTTCCGCGACCAGGGCTGGCGCAGGGCCTTTTACTTCCAGAAAATTAGCCTGACATGTCCGGACATATCACGCAACCCATGCCACGCTGATCCGTTATGCGAAGGGCTCGCCCCCCGCGTTGAAAAAGGCTTGACCGACGCTAGCTTCAGGCCGTCCGTACCTGAATAGTCTCGCCGGCTGCCGCGGAGCGGCCAAGTACCGGCGCCCGGGCCAAGGAGGTTTCGCATGGGTCGATCTGACGAGGCGTGGCGGATCGTTGCCGTCGCAGCGCTCGCGCTTTCCGGAGTCCTCGCCGTCGATCGCTACTGGCTTTCGCAGCCCAGGCCCGCCACCGAGCCGCGGGCGGTCGCGGTGCGCTCCGATCTGGCGCCCGACGAGCAGCGCGCCTCGCGGCTCTTCCAGGCGGCGGCGCCGTCCGTCGTCGCCATCAATGCCATTCGCGGCGGCGGCCTCTTCGACGCGGATTCGGCAGGCTCGGGC
>CAYWBX010000671.1:0-2431 GCA_964456015.1 uncultured Hyphomicrobiaceae bacterium
CGCACGCAAGGCATGCTGCCGGTGGTGCTGAAGGCGCTGGCAGGGGCCATCCCGGGGGCCAGGATGGCGCTCATCCCCGAGACGACGCACGTGATGTTCGACCAGGCCCCCCAGGCCTTTTCAAAGCTCGTCCTCGATTTTCTCGGGGAGCGTTCTTCGGTATAGGCGCACCGTCCGGCGCTCCGCTGAACGGATGGCGGGGCGCCGGGCGCGGCGCCCGCGGCAGCAGTGACCCGCCACCCGTGCGCTGCCGGGAGCAGGTGGGCGGCCGCTCAGAACGCCTTCTGCGTCTCGGGCCGGTGACGGTTGCGCGGCACGAAGCCCGACCGCTCGGCAGGGCGCGGATCGCGCACCCAGACCTCGCGATTGGGATGCAGGCCGCCGCCGCGCGTCGCCGGCACCGCGGTGTGGCGTGCGCGCTGCAAGAGGCGGGTGTCGGCAACGCCGCAATTCGGATGGATGCCGCCGTTCGCCTTGACTTCCGCCTCCCATTTCGCCTTGCGGCGCGCGAGCGTCGCCGGGTCGTCGAGCGCCGGACAGTTCAGCTCGTTCCTGTTGAGGTCGGCGATGATCTCGTCGCCGTCCTCGAGGAAGGCGATCGGTCCGCCGAGCGCGGCCTCCGGCCCGACGTGGCCGATCACGAGGCCGACGGAGCCGCCGGAGAAGCGGGCGTCGGTCATCAGGCCGACGGTGATGCCGCGCTCGCGGCACAGCGCGGTGATGCGCGAGGTCGGATCGAGCATCTCGGGCATGCCCGGCGCGCCGCTCGGCCCCTCGTAGCGCACGATCACCATGTCGTTGTTCCGGAAGCTCTCCGGCGCCTTGTCAAGGGCCTCGATCAGCCGCTGCTCGCCCTCGAAGATGCGCGCCGTGCCACGAAAGACGTTGTTCTCGAGGCCCGTCTCGACGCCGGCGAGCTTCAGGATCGCGGAGAAGTCGGGCGACAGGTTGCCGCCGAGGACGCGCAGGCCGCCCGTCGGCTTGTAGGGCTTGGCGACGGGATAGATCACCTTGCCGTCGACGGGCTTCGCCTTGAGGCGTTCGACCTGGCCGGCGAGCGTCTCGCCGGTGCAGGTCATGACGCTGCCGTTGAGAAGCCCGGCGTCGAGGAGTTCGCGCACGATCACCTGGACGCCGCCCACCTTGTCGATGTCGACCATCGAATACTTGCCGTAGGGACGGGCGTCGGTCAGCACCGGCACGACGTGCTGCGAGAGGTGGTTGAACTCCTCCGGCGTCATGATCTCCTTCCAGAAATCGGCGTAGCCGGCGGCGCGCGCGATCTCGGGCGCGTGCAGCGTGACGTTGGTCGAGCCGCCGATGGCCATGGCGACGATCATCGCGTTGCGCAGCGAATCGCGAACGACGATGTCGCGCGGCCTGAGGCCCTTCTCGATCAGCACCGCCAGATGGTCGACGAGGCGGCGCGGGAACTCCTGCGTGCGGCGCGGATCGTCGGAGGCCGGCGCCACCATGTCGAGCGGCTGCATCCCGACGACGCCGATGAAGGTCTGCATGGTGTTGTAGGTGAACATGCCGCCGCAGCTGCCGATGCCGGGACAGGCGTGGCAGGCGATGTGGTGCCGAAAGGCCGGATCGGGATGTCCGGCCGCCTGATAGGCGGTCACGATGTCGAGCGGCTCGCCCGTCTTGGGATCGTGTCCCGGGTGGATCGGCCCGTCCGACATGATGATCGCCGGCTCATTGTGCTCGAGGAGCGCGGCGAGCGTGCCCACCGGCGGCTTGTCGCAGGCGACGACCGCGATGGTGCCGGCAAGGCCGGTCGCGGAGAGGTGCTCGCAGAGCGCGTCGTTGGTCACCTCGCGGCCGATCAGCGAATAGCGCATCTCGCGCGTGCCGTTGCGGATGCCGTCGGAGGTGGCAATCGTGTACTCGGGCTGCACGAGGCGGAGCCGGAGCTGGCCGGGGCCCTTGCCGATGCGCCGCTTCAGTTCCTCATGGATCGCCTCGACCTTGGCGAGCACGCCCAAGTAGCACTGGCTGTCGCCCTTGGTGCCGACCACGCCGACCGAGGGCTCGTGGATGAGATCGGGATCGGTGCCGATCTCGCGCGCAAGGCCGATGGTCTGGCTGTTGCGGCCTGGGTGGTGGTCGATGAGGACGATCCTGGAGGTCGGCAAGGGGGAAGCTCCTTCGGATGGCGTGTTCGCCTAGCTTGGCCGGCATCGGCGGCGCGAGCCCCGGCTCGCCCGCCCTGCACGTCGGGACTTTATTGCCGGTTAGGTCCGCGAGTGGCAAGGGGCGCGGATCAAACGCGGCCGCGCGGGAAAAGCCGTGCGAGCGGGCTTATGTCCGCCGCCCGGCGCCTTTCGCCGCGCGCAGCCGCGCCGCCGTCTCGGCGCTGATCTTGCCGGCGCGTTCGAGCTCGCCGATCACCTCATCCTGATGCTGGCCGATGCGGGCGCCTGGG
>CAYWBX010000672.1:0-2428 GCA_964456015.1 uncultured Hyphomicrobiaceae bacterium
ATGGCCTGCGCAGCCTCCCTGTCCTCAAGCACGCGGAAAGACGGCGGCACGCCGGCTTCCAGCGGAAACCGCTTCAGGAGCCGCTCGGCGAAGGCGTGAATGGTCATGATCTTGAGGCCACCCGGCGCCTCGATGGCGAGCGCGAAGAGCGTGCGCGCGCGCCTCCGCTCCGCCTCGTCTGACGGGCGCGCCAAGATTTCGGAGAGCGTGCGCTCGAGCTCGTCCTCCTTGAGCAGCGCCCAACCGGCGAGCGCGTCGAAAACGCGGCGCGACATCTCGGCGGCTGCCGCCTTGGTGTAGGTAAGACAGAGGATGCGGTCGGGCGCCGTGCCGGCAAGCAAGAGCCGCAGCACGCGGCGCGTCAGCACGAAGGTCTTGCCGGTGCCCGCGTTGGCTGACACCCATGCTGAGGCCCCGGGGTCCGAGGCGCGGGCCTGGCGTCGCCGCGTCTCCTCGATGAGCGTCTCGAAGGCGGCCCGCTCAGTCATCGCTGTCGGTCCCTGACCATTCGGCGACGCGGGCAAGATGCGCGTAGTCGTCGAAGTCGTACTTGAACGGGCGCCGACGGACGGCGCGATACGGAGTGCGCGGGTCGTCGAAGCGGGCGACGAGGCGGGAAAGTCCATCGGCCGCGGCACGGCCAAGGAGGTTCGCGTCGCCAGCTATGTCGCGCTCGACGCCGGGCGGCTCGCCGCCCTTCGCCTCGATGAAGCGCAGGAGGAGGGTAGATGAGGCGCCGATGCCCGCGAATCCGCCGGCGGCCGCAATCGCCGCCTCCAGGGGGAGCTGGGGGGCGAAGCCCGCCTTCACGAGGTTGTCCTTCGGAGCAGTGCCGGTCTTGTAGTCGGTGATAACGATGCCGCCCGGCATGACGTCGATGCGGTCGGCGCGCGCAGTCAGCGTGAATTCTCCCGCCGGCGCGGCGATTGCCATGCTGCCCGGCACCTCGGCGAGGATGCTCGTCGCACTCAGCCGGCGCGCGGGCTCGGTCTCGGCGAACCACTCGGCGAAGCGGCGGAAGCGCGGACGCCAGAAGGCAGCGATGCGCGGGTGGGCGGCGTGCTCGCTGAGAAGTCCATCGAGGATTGCAGCGAGCTGGTCCGCCGCAGCGTCCGGCATTGGGCCCGGAAAGAGGCCGGCGAAGCGGTGCAGCGCCTGATGGATGAGCATGCCGCGCATGGCAGCGTCCGGCTCGGCCGCGAGCTTTCTCAGGGGCTGCAGGCCGAGGATGCGCTTGGCAAAAATCGCGTAGGGATTGGCGATCCAGGTCTCGATGTCGGAGACGCTGAGGGAGCGCGGCCGAAGCTCAATCGCGGGCTGGGGCGCGGGAGCCACCGCCGGCGATTTGAGGTCGACCCGGTTGCGCTGCTCCGCCCAGGCGAGCCACGGCCGCGTGTCGTCCGCGGCGACGTCCCGCCCGAGCGCCGCCAGCAGCGCGTCGACCCGCATCAGCCAGCGCGAGGGCACGGTCGGATTGCCTTCGGCCTTTGCCGACCTCGTCAGGACGACACGCGGCGCGCCGAGCAGGGAATAGAAGTCGTGCGCCTCCTGGCCAATGCGCTCCTCTGGCGAGGGCAGGCCGAGGCTCGCGCGCATCTGTCGGTTGAGCCAGGGGCCGGGGTCGGCGGCCTGGGGCCAAACGCCCTCGTTGAGGCCGCCGAGCACGACGACGTCCGGCTGCATCAGGCGGGCCTCAAAGGGCCCCCAGATGAAGAGGCGCGGGTGGAGCGAGACGCTCAAGCGGACAGCGAGGTCGGCGACGATGCCGCGATAGAGATCGGGATAGTCGGCGGCGGTGAGACGCATCGCCGGCAGGGCGGGGTCGCAGAGGCCGCGGAACAGCTCGGCAGCCAGCTCGCCGGCCTCGCCCGACCACACGTGGGGGACGTCGTCCTCGCCCTCGCCGTCGCGCGCGGCGATGGCTTCGGCTACACCGGCGTGGGCGGCCGCGAGCTCGGCTAGGGTGGCGTCCGCGCCGGCGCCCGTGAGGCCGGCCAGGGGCGCATAGGCCTTTTCCAGCCGCGCCAGCAGGTCGGCCGCGGCGTCGACGTCGGCCGTCGACAGCCGGCGCAGAACGGGATGATGGAGCTTGCGGGCGGCGATCTCGTCGCGCGCGCGAGCGAGCGCGGTCGTAATGCCGCCGAACCCCGAGCCGAGGTAGTCGCGCCGGAAGACGATGAGCTCGAGCGAGCGGGCCGCACGCCGTGCCTGGCCGACCGGCAGCCCCAACCGCGTCAGCGGATGTTTCAAGAGGGCCATGGTCGCGACGGGTGCGAAATCCGATTGCAGCGCGCCGAGGACGATGTCGAAAAAGGCTCCCGGTACCGTCTTGGCGAAGGGCCGGCCGGCAGAATCGTCGACCTTGAGCCCCCAGCGCTCGAGCTCGGCGGCGACGCGGCGGCCGAGCATGCGATCGGGGGTCACGAGT
>CAYWBX010000673.1:0-2412 GCA_964456015.1 uncultured Hyphomicrobiaceae bacterium
TTCTCGAAGAGCTTCATTCCGAACGGCGGGTTGCGCAGCTTCAGGATGCGCTCGAGGTCGGCTGAGAGTTTCGGCAGGTCGAGCTTGGACATGGCGTGGGCTCCGATGGCGCGGGACGGCTTTTGCAAACGTGTGATGAAGGTTCGCGGCTCCGAACGCCGCGGTCAACCCATCGGATATGCGGTCGGGCCGGCGAGGTCGCGGCCCCTGCGGGGAAGCCTGAGACGATCAGCCCTGCGAGCGTTGGCGAGCGGGGCGGCGCTCGCGCTCACCGCAGGCGCGCTCGCCGCACAGACCTGCACGGCCGATTCGCAGTGCCCGAATGGCGGCGTCCGCGAGACCATTTGCGTCGGCAACGCCGTCGTGACGGTGCGAAGCGTCTGCATCGGCACCTGCCGGACCATCGAGGAACGTCGCGAGCCGTGCGCCGGACAGTGCCTCGCGGGGCGTTGCATCGGGGCGCCCATCCGTCCGGAGCCCACCCCGGCACCGCGCGAACGGCCGCAGCCGAGGTGCGCCCCGAAGTGCACCTGCGCAAACGGCATCCTGATCATCGTCACCGGGGCCTGGAGCGAACAGGGCGGCTGCGAGGAGCGCATCCTGCGCTGCGTGCGCGGCTGCCAGTGCGACCCGACGCCCAGGTGCCGATGAGGCTTGTCAGCGCCGGCGGGCTGTGGCTGATCACATCCTCAAAAAAGCGCGATCGAGGCGTCTGTCAGGTGCATTTCTACATTCCCGCCATCGAGGCTCCGCCGGTGCCCCCCGGCCATCGGTTCCCGGCGAGCAAGTATCGGCTTCTGCGCGAGCTGGTGCTGGCGGAACGCATTCTTCCGGACGGCGCCTTGCGTCCTTCGCCGCTGGCGACGCGCGCCGACCTGCTGCTGGCGCACGATGCGCATTATGTCGACGCCATTCTGAGCGGCACGATCGGCCCTGACGCGATGCGCCGCATCGGATTGCCCTGGAACGAGGCGCTTGCCGAACGCTCCCGGGCGACGGTCGGCGGCGCGATGGCCGCGGCACGCGCAGCGCTGGCGACGGGGCTCTCGGGCCAGCTTGCCGGCGGCACGCACCATGCGCATCGCGGCTTCGGCTCCGGCTTCTGCGTCTTCAACGATCTCGCCGTTACCGCGCTGTCGCTCTTGGCCGAAGGGCGCATCTCGCGCCTCGCCATCCTCGATCTCGACGTGCACCAGGGCGACGGCAACTCGGCCATTCTGAAGGACGTGCCGGGGGTGCTCATCGTCAGCATCCAGGGCGCGCGCAACTTCCCGTTCCGGCGGGTTGCCTCTCACGTCGACGTGGACCTTGCCGATGGAACGGGCGATGCCGCCTACCTCGCCACGCTCGCCGACGTGCTTCCCGCCCTCGACGCGCACCGGCCTGAGCTGTTGCTCTACCTCTCGGGCGCGGATGCTCTGAGAGAAGACCGCCTCGGGCGGCTTGCGTTGACCCACGAGGGTCTCGCCGAGCGCGACCGGATGGTGTTCGAGTATTGCCGATTGCGCGGACTGCCGGTGTCGATTGCGATCGGCGGGGGCTACGCCGATCCGATTGAGCTCAGCGTGCGCGGCTATGCCAACACCTTCAAGACGGCGCTCGAAGTGCTCGGTTGAGACGCCGGGCGTCCGGCTCGTCGCCGGACCCCGTCAGTGGACGAAAAGCATTTATCGCGAGACGCAAGTCAGCCGACCGGCATCGTCGCTTTCATTGAAGGACGCTCGCCGAACGTCTTGGCAAACAGGGCGAGATTCGGCCGGGATTTGCGCCAGTCCACGTGCCCGTAGCGGAAGTCGAACCAGCCGAGCGCACAGGCGACGGCGATCTGGCCGACCGTGAGCGGTCCCGTGAGCTGGCTCGCATAGGTCGTCTCGAGCGCATCCATGGCTCGCTCGATCTTGCCCATCTGGCCGTTGATCCAGTCGTCCCAGCGCTTCGCCTCCGGCCGCATCGCGTGCTCGTAGCGCAGCAGGATGCCGGCATCGAGAAAGCCGTCCGCGAGCGACTCGAGCGTCAGGCAATCGAAGCGGCCCTTGACGTCCGACGGAATGAGGTGCGGCGCCTTGAGCTGGTCGAGATAGGCCGTGATGACGGAGCTGTCGAAAAGCGCGCGGCCGTCGTCCGTGATGAGGCAAGGCACCTTGCCCAGGGGATTCGATGCGGCGAGCGTCATGTCGGGCTTCACCGGGCTTGCCGCTGCGGCGAGCTTCTCGATCTGGCCGTCGAGACCCTTCTCGATGGCCGTCACCATCACCTTGCGCACATAGGGCGAGGTTGGGGAGTAGAACAGCTTCATGACGTCGGTGCTCCGTTGCTCTAAAGGGTGGCGCACTCTGCTCCGGCCGGCGCGGTCTGGCAACGCCGTATGCGCTTGGCCCTCCACACGCGGCATGGCCGGACGCCGGACGGCGT
>CAYWBX010000674.1:0-2411 GCA_964456015.1 uncultured Hyphomicrobiaceae bacterium
GCATCCGCTCCCCGCGCATCTCGCCGCGGTCGGGGCGCTCGTAACGCTCAGACCGCTCGAAGCGATGCCGCTCAGGACGATCGTGCCGCTCCCGGAACCGCGGCGTCTGCACACCCGGCTGGCCGGCTTCGCCGCGATGTGACCGCTCATCCCGGCTTCCCTCGTGGCGGCCTTCGCTGCGCATGAGTTCGCCTTGACGTTGCCCCTCTGGAAAGCGGGTTATCGTAGGCTGATCAGCGTGAGATGCCTCATCGGCAACGTCATCCTCGGCTTGCGGCTCCGCGTCCGGCATGTCCGATCGGACCCGTTGCTGCGGCACCCCGCCCGGCTCGCCGCCAGGCACGCCCTGCTGCTCACGGTAGGCCAGAATGATCCGATTGTAATGCTCAGCATGCTGCAGATAATTCTCGGCCAGCACCGGGTCGCCGGACAGCTGCGCATCCCGGGCGAGCGCAAGATACTTCTCGGCAATGTGGGCCGGCGTTCCGCGGACCTTAACTTCGGGCCCGTTCGACTCGAAGCTTCGCGTAAGCGGATTCTGCCCTTTGCGATGATGACCACCGTGGTGCTGGTGGTGGCCTCCGCCATGACCGTTGTTGCGCCCGCGACCGCGCCGGTGCTGTTGACCTTGCCTCATCGGATCCCGTTCTCACGCTCCCATCGAATTCGCCGCGGACCACTCCCGGTTGCGCCGGGGGTCGCAAATCCGCAACCACACAAACCACACAACACCGTTGCGAAGACGGCGCCGACCAAGACCGGCCGCTCCGCCACCTCGAAAAAGTGAATTGAAGTCGATTGCCATTCGGCGCCTGTCCGCACTCAACCCGCCGTCTTCCGCTCGCCAGGGGAGGGAAGGAGCGAATGTGCCAAGCTCTCTATCCGACCGTGCGACGCATCCCCTCCGGGATGTCTATCCTTGCCGCGCCTGTCCTCGGGAGTCTTCCAGGGGTCGTAACGACGCTCGTGCCCGCGCAGGTTACCGAGCCCTCCGGCCGGGTGCTCCAAGACGACCGCGTCTTCGCGAATACGCGCTCGGCGATCGGACACCCCTACTAGTTGGACAAACCCTATCTGGATTGCCGGCACGTGCCAAGCAGTTTTTTTTCCCGTTCAGGACGTTGTGCTCGGATAGCAACACAACGGCTGATCCCAGCGAGGTCCGGCCACGTCTCGCACCGATCTATGGCTCGCGTTCCGCCTGTTTGGTAAATGATCTCAAGGACGGCCTCCTGCTGTCCCGCGCCGATCTCAACCGCAAGCCAGCCGCCCGGCGAAAGAACTGACAGCGATTTGGGCACGATCGCGCGGAATGCCGACAATCCGTCGGGGCCGCCGTCCAGCGCCAGTCGCGGGTCCCACAGGGAAACCTCCGGCTCCAGGTGGTCGATCGTCGCCGTCGCAATGTAGGGCGGATTGGACACCACGATGTCCACCGGTCCCTTGACGTCATCGAGCCATGAGCCGTGCACGAAGCTGGCGCGCTCCGCGACGCCAGCGGCGATCGCATTTCGGCGCGCGATCTCAAGCGCACCCGAGTCGATGTCGATGGCAACGGCGGTTGCCTCGGAAAGCTCACGCAAGAGTGCGATCACGATGGCGCCTGTCCCTGTCCCAACGTCGACAATGACGGGCGACGTGCCGCCGCTGCACGCCCCGCTCCTGACGAGACCGACGACGCCCGTGACCAGCGTCTCCGTTTCAGGCCTGGGATCGAGCGTCCTCGGCGAGACCTCAAGCGAGATCCCGTGGAACTCGCGCCTGCCGAGAATGCGCGAGACCGGCTCCCGTCCGAGGCGCCGTTGCAGGACGGCCGCAACCCGGCTGATCTCCTCGCTCGTGAGCGTGCGCTCCGGCTGGAGAAGCACTTGCCCGCCGTCGAGGCCGAGCGCGGCGGCCAGAAGCCAGCGCGCATCGCGCATAGGTGTCGCGATGCCAGCAGCCGCAAGCTGGTTTGCCATCCGCCGATGTACATCCGAAAGCGTCTGACCGGCTTCGAGGTGCTCCCGGCCGGGCACGCGCGTTTGATTGGTCACGCTTTAGCCGTCTCCTCGCTGGCGGCGAGCAGATTTGCCTGATGCTGCGTGATGAGCGCATCAATGATCTCGTCGAGTGCCGTACCGGCCATGATCTCCTCGAGCTTATAGAGCGTGAGCCCTATCCTGTGATCGCTCACCCGACCTTCCGGCCAATGGTAGGACCGGATTCGCTGCGACCGGTCGCCGGTCCCGATCTGCCCCTTGCGATCGCTCGCCCGCTCCTCTGCCGCGCGCTGACGCTGCAATTCGTAAAGCCGCGAACGCAGAACCTGCATCGCCAGACGCCGGTTCTGATGCTGCGACTTTTCCGCCGACACGACGACGATGCCCGTCGGGATATGCGTGATGCGCACGGCCGATTCGGTCTTGTTG
>CAYWBX010000675.1:0-2411 GCA_964456015.1 uncultured Hyphomicrobiaceae bacterium
GAGGCGATCCAGAAGCTCGAAGCGCCGACGTTCGAGCAGATCTTCCGCAACGAGGAGCTGCGCCGGGAATTCGAGAACCTGACGCGCAAGCTCGATGCGCCGTCGAGCTGACCCGGCACGGGCTGTCGGCTTCTCGACCGAGCGCACCGCGCTGTCCCAGGCGCAATGCGGCGCCGCTCGAGCATACCATCCGGCTGGAACGGTCTGTCGGACCGGCCTTGCACCCTCACCCCGTCTGCGACGCGGCCTCGGCGCGGCGCTTGAGCGCCTTGAGCCACAGCGTCATGATCACGACGGCGGCCATGAGCGGCAGCGTGGCGACGTTGATCACCATCCAACCGGCCTGCGCCTGCAGAAAGCCCGAGAGGGCGGCCGCGGTCGCGGTCGTCGCATAGACCAGGAAGTCGTGCAGTCCCTGCACCTTGGCCCGCTCGACCGGCTGATACGCCGTGGTGAGCAGCGTGGAGCCTCCGACGAAGGTGAAGTTCCAGCCGAGGCCGACGAGCGCGTTGGCCAGCGCGAAGTTGATCCACTCAACTCCTGCCAGATTGATGACGGCGCAGCCGACCTGAATGAGGGCGCCCGCCGAAATGATCGAGAGCACGCCGAAACGCTGGATGAGGTGACCTGTGAAGAAAGACGGCAGGAACATCGCGATGATGTGAATCTGGATGACCGTGGCGCTGTCGCCGAAGTTGAAGCCGCAGGCGAGCATGGCGAGCGGAGTGGCCGACATGACGAGGGTCATGACCCCGTAGCCCAGCATCGAGGAGGTGAGCGCGCCGATGAATTGCGGCTGACGCATGATCGCGGTGAGCGGCCTGCCGCCAGACCGTTGCTCGGCGGCCGTCAGCGGCGGGATGCGCAGGAACTGCAGCAGCAGGAGGCTTGCCAGCGCGACGCCCGCCACGGCGATATAAACGCCCATGAAGGTGACCGGCGCGAACCAGTCCACCGTGCGCTTGGCGATCTCGGGGCCAATCATGCCGGCTGCAATGCCTCCGGTCATGACGTAGGAGATGGCTTTGGGTCGGAAATCGACCGGCGAGGCATCGGCAGCCGCGAACCGGTAGTACCAGGCGAACGCCGCGCCGGTCCCCTGTAGGAACGCCGAGAGGCAGAGCAGCGGGAACGATTGGCTCCAGACGGCGAAGGCCGCCAGAATCCCGAACAGGATGGTCAGAATGGCGCCCAGCGTGAAGCCGGCGCGCCGGCCGATTCGGCCCATCAGCAGCGAGGCCGGGATGGTCGACGCCATGATGCCGGCATGGGTGAGGAAGATCGGCAGCGTCGCGAAGGATTTGTCCGTTCCGAGAAGGGCGTAGCCGGCGAGCGGGGTCGTCGCGATGCCCATGGATTGGGTGGTCATGAAGAGACCCTGGGCAACGGCGAGAATTGTCACGTTTCGCCGGTAACCGGCGGTCTGGACCATCGGAGCGGTCATGGTTCGGTGCGTCTCTGCGTCTGCCGTGGGGCTCCGCGGACCATAGTCGAACTCGCGGCGCGGCGAGGCTCGATTGTACGGGTGAGACACCAAGTCTCACGGACACCTTCGGCGTCTCGCCTTCGCGGCGTCTACCCCGGGCCGGACTCGTCGTAGTCTGACCCGGTTAAGGATTTCGCCCGCGACCGGGGACCCATCGCCGCCATGCAACCGCAGCAGTCCTTCTGGCTTAGATCGCGCAAGGCCATCTATGAGATCATCGAGGTCGGCCGCGGCGACCATTACCACAGCCGCTTGTTCGATGGCTTCCTGGTCGTCCTCATCCTCGCCAACGTTGCTGCGTTCTGCGCCGAGACCGTGCCTGAGATCGATTTGGCTTACGGTCCCTGGCTCGCCAATTTCGAGCGGCTCTCCGTGTCGATCTTCACCGTGGAATATCTGCTGCGCGTTTGGACCGCCGTCGAGGTACCCTTTCTGGCGCGCATGAGCCCG
Organism: uncultured Hyphomicrobiaceae bacterium; assembly: GCA_964456015.1. GTDB lineage: Bacteria > Pseudomonadota > Alphaproteobacteria > Rhizobiales > Hyphomicrobiaceae. Next base: position 1,937 of record CAYWBX010000675.1, read on the forward strand.
CTGCGCGCGCGCTGGATCTACATGACCCGTCCCCTGCAGATCGTCGACTTGCTGGCCATCCTGCCCTTTTATCTCGGCACCTTCGCCGGGCTCGATCTGCGCGTCCTGCGGGCGTTCCGGCTCCTCAGGCTCCTCAAGCTCACGCGCTATTCGCCGGCGGTGCATACGCTGGCGCGCGTGCTCTGGAACGAGCGCCGGGCGCTGACCGGCGCATCCCTCCTTCTGCTCACAGTCCTCCTCATCGCCTCGAGCGGGATGTACTTCATCGAAGGCGCCGTGCAGCCCGACAAGCTCGGCAGCGTGCCGCTCGCCGCCTACTGGGCGATGACGACGCTCACCACCGTCGGCTACGGCGACGTGGCGCCCGTGACAGCGCTCGGCAAGCTCTGGGCGATGTTGACGATGGTGTGCGGCCTGTGCGTGCTGGCGCTGCCCGTCGCCATCGTGTCGACGGGCTTTGCCCAGGAGGTTGGCC
>CAYWBX010000676.1:0-2408 GCA_964456015.1 uncultured Hyphomicrobiaceae bacterium
GGGAGCCGAAGCGCGAGGCGCGCGAAGCAGCCGGGCGCTGCGCCCTTGCCTGGATTGGCGCCTGGGCCGCAGGCGGCGCCTGGCTCGGCCGGATGACGACGCGTCAGGCCGAGTATCAGCGCAAGTGGGACCTCGCCGGCGTCGCGCTCGCCTATCTGAAGGTCCGACATCTGGCGGGCCCAGCCGAGCGCGCCCGCATCGAGCCCTGGCTCACCCGCTTCGCCGATGCCGCCCGCGCGTTCTTCGACGACCCCTCCCGCAAGCGGAACAATCACTGGTATTGGCTGGGGCTTGCTTTGGGCGCAGTCGCCCTCACGACGGACAGCGACCGGCACTGGCAGACGGCGCGGGCCATCATGCAGGATGCAGCGCGCGACATCGCCGCCGACGGCACCCTCGCCGAGGAGCTGCGCCGCAAAGCGCGCGCGTTGCACTATCACGCCTTTGCAGCCATGCCGCTCGTCGTGCTGGCAGAACTCGCTCAGTCGCGCGGCGAGGACTGGTATGCCTTGAACGACGGCGCACTGCATCGCCTCGTCGCGGTGACGGCATCAGGGCTCGCCGAGCCGGCGCAGTTCGCCGAGCGGGCCGGCGTCAAGCAGGATCAACGAACGTCTCCCGGCGCCGGCTGGCTCACCCTTTATCGGGCGCGTTTTCCGGACCGCTTGCGCGTCATCGCCACGCGATTACCCGACGGCCATCGCTGGCTTGGCGGCAACGTCATGGTGCTGAAAGAGGCCCTCGCAGGCCGCCGCTGAGCGGATGGCGCCGGGTTGGGCGAGAGCGGCGCTTGTGATCGCACGACCGGGGAGGCGTCGCGTGCCTCGGCGGGCGTCGCGGACAGCGGGTCCCATGAGCGATCGTCGGCGCGAAGCCGGCGCTTGGCGCGCCGCGACCCTCGCCGGTTCCGCTCACCCGAAGCGGCCCGCACGCCCCTCGCTCTTCAGCCGCGATGAATCTTCACATACTCGAAGTCGCCGGGCTTGTTGTCGATGCCGATCTTGGGCGGGGCGATCCAGGGGGCGTACTGCCCGCGCTCCCAGCAGGGCCGCATGAGGTCGGCGATGAAGGCGCCGTCGTCCTCGGACGGCAGCCAGCGGTCGCGGTTCCTCGCCCATTCGGCCTCGCTCACGATCTCTCCCTCGGGGCTCGCCTTGATCGAGCGGAACTCGCCGATGGCGCGGTTGAAGGCGACGTGCGGCAGCCGGATCTCGAACTTGATGCCCGCCTTCTCGATGATCTTGTTCCAGCGGTTGACGCCGCCCTGGCAGTCGCGCGTGTAGTCGTCCCTGAGCCGCATGTTGATGGCGGTGAGCGCCGGCTCCTCGACCCGGCGGATCTCGGAGCCGACGAGCTTCAGGACCGGATAGGTGGCGCCGGTGAGCTGGTGGTCGTCCTCGATGCGCGTCTCGTTGAAGCGGCCCTTGAGGCCGGCGCTGTAGAAGTTCGCCGCGTTCGTCGACACCTCCGAGCCGAAGAGGTCGAGCGAGAGCGCATAGTGCAGGTTCGCCTTCTTCTGGATGGTCGGCAGGTCGATGACCCCGAGCGCGCGCACCCGCGCGATGTCATACGGGTCCTCGATGCCCGCCGCCCGCATCGCCGCGCACGTGCGCTCGATGACGCGCCCCACCCCCGTCTCGCCGACGAACATGTGGTGCGCCTCCTCCGTCAGCATGAACCGGCAGGTGCGCGAAAGCGGGTCGAAGCCCGACTGCGCCAGGCTCTCGAGCTGCATCTTGCCGTCGCGGTCGGTGAAGTAGGTGAACATGAAGAAGGACAGCCAGTCCGGCGTCGCCTCGTTGAAGGCGCCGAGCATCCGCGGCCGGTCGGCGTCGCCCGAGCGCCGCTGCAGGAGCCCCTCCGCCTCCTCGCGGCCGTCCTTGCCGAAGTACTTGTGCAACAGATAGACCATCGCCCAGAGATGCCGGCCCTCCTCGACGTTGACCTGGAAGAGGTTGCGCATGTCGTAGAGCGAGGGCGCCGTCTTGCCGAGGTGGCGCTGCTGTTCCACGGAGGCCGGCTCCGTGTCGCCCTGGATCACGATCAGCCGGCGCAGCATGGCGCGGTACTCGCCCGGCACCTCCTGCCACGCCTTCTCGCCCTTGTGCGCGCCGAAGTTGACCCGGCGGCTCTCGTCGGCCGGCGCCAGCAGGATGCCCCAGCGGTACTCGGGCATCTTCACGTAGTCGAACTTCGCCCACCCCTTGGGGTCGATCGAGACCGCAGTCCGCAAGTAGACGTCGGACGTCTGGAAGCCCTCCGGCCCCATCGCCATCCACCAGTCGATGTAGCCCGGATGCCACTGCTCCAGCGCTTTGAGAACCCGCCCGTCAGAGGCGAGGTTCACGTTGTTCGGGATCTTCGTCGAGTAGTCGACGGCGCCGGAGCCGGGTTGGGTGGCTGTCATG
>CAYWBX010000677.1:0-2405 GCA_964456015.1 uncultured Hyphomicrobiaceae bacterium
CTCGCCGATCCGGGCGTGCACCAGCTCGCGATCCTGCTCGCGGCGCTGCCAGATCCGGCCGCAACTGCGGCCGCCGAGGTCATCGCCGAGGCCCAGGCGCGGACGGAGAAGCCGATACACGTCGCCTGGTGCGCGAGGCGCGAGCGGGCGCCCAAGGCCTACCGCATCCTGGAGCAGGCGCAGATCCCGATCGTGCCGACGCCGGGACGGCTGGCGCGGGCGGCGGCTGCGACGGCTCGGTTTGCAGGCCGTTGCCGGGAGTTGGGGCGCCGCGAGCCGCGTATGCCGGCGAAATGCGGGCGGCGGGCGGCGTTGCCGCCTCTGCCGCCGGGCGCCGTGACGTTGAGCGAGGTCGAGAGCAAGCGGCTGCTGGCGGCGTTCGGCGTGCCGGTTACGCGGGAGACTCTGGTGAAGCCGGGCGAGGATCCCGTCGCGCTGGCGGCGGGCCTGTCGTTTCCGCTTGCGGTCAAGATCGTCTCGCGCGACATCCCGCATAAGACGGAGGTGGGCGGCGTCAGACTAGGCATCGCTTCCGCGGCGGCGCTTCGGTCGGCCTGCGAGGAGGTGGTTGCCAATGCCGACGCCCGCATTCCCGCTGCCGCTATCGAAGGGGTGCTCGTCTGCGAGATGGCGCAGGGGCTCGAGGTGCTGATCGGCGCGGTCGACGATCCCTCGTTCGGGCCCTGTGTCGCGTTGGGTCTCGGCGGCATCTTCGCCGAGGCCCTGCGGGATTCGACGCATCGCCCGGCGCCGTTCGACGAGGCGACGGCACTCGCCATGATCGAGGAACTGACGGGGGCGCGGCTATTCGATGGCTGGCGCGGGGGCACAAAGCTCGACAAGGCTGCGCTGGCCGCGGCGCTGGTGGCGGTATCCGAGCTTGCCGGTGCACTCGGCGGCCGCCTCGCCGAGATGGACGTCAACCCGGTGTTTGTCGGCTCGCAAGGCCAGGGCGTCGTGGCGGCCGACGCCCTCGTCATCCTCAATCCATGATGGGCCCCAATGCAATCCGCCCCGTTGCGCGCCGCATTGCTTACAGTTAGCGTCTGGCGCGACAGAAGCCCGTCTTCATCGGCCGAGCGGATCCGCCCATGTCATCGAACGCCCTAATTGATCTCTACAGCGATACCCAGACGAGGCCTACGCACGGCATGCGCAAGGCGATCGCCGAGGCCGAGGTCGGCGACGAGCAGCGGGGAGAGGACCCTTCCACCAACCGTCTGCAGGAGCGCGTCGCCGACATGCTCGGCAAAGAGGCGGCCGTCTTCATGCCGTCCGGCACCATGTGCAACCAGATCGCGCTGCTCGTGCATTGCCGGCGCGGCGAGGAGGTGACGGGCTCCGACCGCAGTCACGTGTTCCGCTCGGAAGGCGGCGGGGGGGCGGCGCTCGCCGGCGCCCAGTCATGGCCCATTCCTACCGAGCGCGGCCTTTTCACCGCCGCCGAACTCGAGGCAGCCGTGCACAAGCCGACGCGCTATCAACCCGGAACCCGCCTCGTCGTCATCGAGCAGACCAATAACAATGGCGGTGGCGTCGTCTGGCCAAGAGCGCAGATCGAGGAGGTCGTGGCCGTCGCCCGCAAGCATGGGCTGCTGGTGCACATGGACGGCGCGCGACTGCTGAACGCCGCCGTGGCGGCGGGCGAGAAAGCCAAGGTCTTCGCGGGTCCCTGCGATTCGGCCTGGCTCGATTTGTCGAAGGGGCTAGGCTGCCCGGCTGGCGCCGTGCTCGCCGGCAGCAAGTCCTTCGTCGAGGCGGCATGGCAGTGGAAGCAGCGCATGGGCGGGGCGCTGCGCCAGTCGGGCGTGCTGGCGGCTGCCGGTCTCTATGCCCTCGATCATCACGTCGAGCGGCTGGCCGAGGATCACGACAACGCAAGGACGCTCGGCAAGCGCGTCGCGGAGATTGCTGGCATCCGCCTCGATCCGCCGCAGATCGATACCAACATCGTCTTCTTCGATACCTCCGGTACCGGCCTGCAAGCCGCCGAATTCTGCGAGCGTCTCATCGCCAAGGGCGTGCGCATGGGCGCCATGGGCCCCTCGCGCGTCCGCGCCGTTACGCATCACGATGTCTCCGCCGACGGTATCGCCAAGGCGGCCAGGGCCGTGGCTGAGGTCGCAAGTGAGGCGAAAAGAGGCAGGCGCGCGGGCCCGGCGCGCTGATGGGGATTGCGCTCCTCGTTCTCGCCGTGCTGCTGGCGGTGGCGTTCCTGCCGCAGATGTGGATATCGAACGTGCTGCGGCGGCATCAGGCGGAGCGGGCCGAGTTTCCGGGCACGGGCGGGGAGTTCGCCCGGCACATCCTGGACGAGATGAAGCTCGGCCACGTGAAGGTCGAGGAGACCGACCTCGGCGACCACTACGATCCCGAGGCCAAGACCGTGCGACTGTCGAAGCTGC
>CAYWBX010000678.1:0-2400 GCA_964456015.1 uncultured Hyphomicrobiaceae bacterium
GTTCAGTTCCGAACGGTAGTCCGGATCGTTCTGCCAATGACGCACAAACTCGGCGTCATGCGGGTGGAAGTTGTAGTGGTCCACGAACGAATCGTTATACAGATCGGCCCATGCTTGCGGATCATGATCGCCGGCGCGCAACTGCCGGATCCGAAACAAGCGGCGCGTCAGTTGCGCCAGCCGGGTGTGGTGCCGGGATTTCCGGCGCAGCCGGGTGTGCCGGGCCAGCCCGGCCAGCCGGGTTCGACGACGATGAACCTGATGCCGAGCAGTTACACGAACCCGGAAGTTGAGCGGAAACTGATGGCGGTGGTGTTTCCCAAGTTCTTTGTAAAGGACAAGACGATCACGGACCTGGCGAACGAACTGGCGCAGTCCAGCAAGGCCGTGGACCCGGAAGGCAAAGGATTGACCTTCGAGGTGTTCAAGCCCGAGTTGGTGCGGCCGATCACCATTGACGCCGAGGACATCATGCTGTCCCGGATCCTGATGCGGATCGTGGAAGCATCGGGCAACAGTTGTTTTGTCCAGGAAACGCCCACGGGCATTCGGATCATTGGTTGGTAGCAGAAGACAGGCGGCAAACCGCCGGAGCACAAGATGGCAGCAAAACACAGCAAACGATTTCGCGAAGCGTTGAAGCTGGTGGATGCAGCGAAAGCCTATCCACTGGCCGACGCGGTCAGAATCCTCAAGCAGATGACCCGCGCGAAGTTCGACGAGACCGTCGAACTGGCGTTCAAGCTCGGCGTGGACCCGAAGCAATCGGACCAGATGGTGCGCGGCACCGTCCCGCTCCCGCACGGCAGCGGCAAGAAGGTCCGCATCCTGGTTTTCACCAAGGGCGGCGCCGACGCCGCGAAGGCCGCCGGAGCGGACTTCGCCGGCTTCGAGGACCTCATCAAGAAGGTCACTGAAGGCTGGGCCGACTTTGATGTCGCCATCGCCACGCCCGAGGCCATGGCCGAGGTCCGCAAGCTCGGCAAAGTGCTCGGCCCGCGCGGCCTGATGCCGAACCCGAAGACCGGCACCGTGACCGACGACGTCGCCAAGGCCATCAAGGAGTTCAAGGCCGGCCGCGTCGAGTTCAAGATAGACAAGGCCGCCAACCTGCACGTGCCGTTCGGCAAGATTTCATTCGACGAGGCGCAGATCGTCGAGAACGCCCGCGCGGTCATCGAGGCAGTCGCCAAGGCCAAGCCCTCCGCCGCGAAGGGCCGTTACATCGAGAGCTGCACGCTGACGGCGACCATGAGCCCCGGCCTGGCGCTCGACATCCGCGAGTTCCTCGCCGCCTGACGAGACACGACCATGAGACCAGAGAAAAAACTTCTAGTTGGCGAAGCCAGGAAACAGATCGAAGCCGCGCCGTTCGCGCTGCTGGTGGACTTCACCAAGCTGACGGTCGCCCAGGGCAGCGAACTGCGGAAGCGGCTGCGCGGCGTGGGTGCGGAGTTCCACGTCGCGAAGAACTCCACGCTGAAGATCGCGTTCAAGGAGTGCGGCCTCCCCGAGGGCGTCGCCGGCGTGCTGACCGGCCCGACCGGCGTCATCACCGGCAAGAAGGACGTGTCTGCCACCGCCAAGGTGCTGAAGACTTTTGCCGCCGAGTTCGACAAGCCGAAGGTCAAGCTCGGCATCCTCGACAAGGCGCTGCTGCAACCCGCGCAGGTGGCCGAACTGGCCGACTTGCCGGGCATCGAGGCGCTCCGCGCCAAGCTGCTGGGCCTGCTGCTCGCGCCGCAGGGCAACCTCGTGCGCTTGCTGGCCGCGCCGGCCTCGAAGTTCGCGCAGATCGTCAAGGCTTACGAGGACAAGAAATCGAAGGAAGCCCCCGCGGCCGAGGCTGCGAAGGCGTAAACGGATTTCCCCGCGCACGCCCGCGAGTGCGGGAGCGGGGACTGACAGAAACAAACAACCGAACAAAGGTAAATCGTCACCCCGGAGGCTTCCGGGGCCAAGTCGGCGCGGGATCCCGCGCTGGTGACGACACCGCAGAAAGAGAGAACGACAATGGCTGACTTGAAACCATTGGTGGATCAACTGGGCAAACTGACCGTCCTGGAGATGGCCGAGCTGGTGAAGACCCTCGAGAAGGAATGGGGCGTCACCGCCGCCGCTCCGGTCGCCGTGGCCGCCGCCGCTCCCGCAGCGGGCGCTGCCGCCGCTCCGGCCGCCGCCGCCAAGGACACGTTCGACGTGATCCTGGCCAACGCGGGCGCCAACAAGATCGGCGTCATCAAGGCGGTCCGCGAAGTGGTGCCCGGCCTGGGCCTGGCCGATGCGAAGGCGTTGGTTGAGGGCGCCCCGAAGCCGGTCAAGGAAGGCGTCAACAAGGAAGAGTGCGAGAGCATCAAGAAGAAGCTCGAAGCCGCCGGCGCCAAGGTCGAGGTCAAGTAG
>CAYWBX010000679.1:0-2397 GCA_964456015.1 uncultured Hyphomicrobiaceae bacterium
GCACGCCGTGAACGATCCGTCCGGGACGGCATACGCCGCCTTTCACGCCGGCGGGCGGCTCTACGTGTGCGGCAACGGCGGCAGCGCGGCCGATGCGCAGCACATCGCCGGCGAGCTGCTCGGCCGCTTCAAGCGCGACCGCCGCGCGCTGCCGGCCCTCGCGCTCTCCACCGACACGTCGACGCTGACGGCGATCGCCAACGACATGGGCTATGAGCGCGTCTTCGCCCGGCAGCTCGAAGGGCTGCTGCGGCCGGGCGACGTGGTCTGGCTGCTGAGTACGAGCGGCAATTCGCCCAACATTCTCGCGGCCGCGCAGACCGCCCGGGCGCGCGGGGCGTTCGTGGCCGGATTCAGCGGTGCGAGCGGCGGCCGACTGGCGGCCCTGTGCGACGTGCTCTTGCGCGTGCCGCACGATGCGTCGGATCGAATTCAGGAGGGGCACATGCTCGCGTATCACTACCTGTGCGAGCGGGTCGAGTCCGCGTTCTGCGCCTAACCGCTCGTTGTCGGCCGGGCGTTTTTCCGGTATCTTTCTCCGCTCGTTTTCGGCCGGCCGGGATGGGCGGCCGCTGATCTGCCACCCGTTGCCGGAGCCGTTTCGATGCCGACCAAGAACTGTGACGTGACGAACCTGAAGCTCGCGCCCGAGGGTAAGAAGCGCATCCTCTGGGCCGACCGCGACATGCCCGTACTGGCGCTGATCCGCGAGCGCTTCGCGAAGGAGAAGCCACTCAAGGGCATTCGCATGGGCTGCTGCATGCACGTCACCAGCGAAACCGCCAACCTCATGCGCACGCTCAAGGCCGGCGGAGCGAGCGTCGCCCTGTGCGCCTCGAACCCGCTCTCCACGCAGGACGACGTTGCGGCCAGTCTCGTGGCCGACTTCGATATTCCCGTGTTCGCCCGCCGCGGCGTCACCATGCGTGACCTCGGCAGCTACCTGCGCGCTGGCGTCAACGTCGGCATCGGCACCGATACCTATCCGCACAACATGCTGGAAGAGCTGCGCATGGCCGGCATCGCCGCGCGCATCACGGCCGAGACACCCGCGGCCATCACAACGGGCGAGATCTTCCGCGCGGCGACCTTGGGGGGCGCGAGGCTACTTGGACGATCAGACATCGGCCGCATCGCCCCCGGCGCCAAGGCAGACCTGGTGCTCGTCGATCTCACCCACCCGATGATGCTACCGCGCCGCGAGCCCTTGCGCAGCCTCGTCTACTCCGCCGCCGAGCGGGCCGTGCGCGACGTCTTTATCGACGGCCGCCACGTCGTGAAGGACGGCCGCGTGCTCACCATGGACTACGCAGCGGCGGCGGCGGGGGTCGAGGAGAGCCAGCGGCGCGCGCTCGCCAAGGCGTCCTCGCTCGACTGGGCTGGCCGCTCCATCGATGAGCTGGCGCCGATGGCGTTCCGAACGGGGAATTGAGTGCGGTGACTGCATCCGGCCGAGTGCGGCCAAAGGCCGAAAGCCGAGGCGGGATCGAGCACTGTGAGCGTGCTCAGTACACCTCACCTCTGCCAAGCGGAGAGGAGGCGCATGCGAAAAACACCCTACCGCTTCGGCTTCTCCGCCTGCCGCTTCGGCACGCGCACCTTGGCGAGCGAGGGCGATTCGGCGAGCACCGCCTTGCAATCGGCCGGCAGCTGCTCGACGGTCATGGGCGGCTGGGGCTTGGGCGGCGGGCGGTTGGGATCGGCGGGCGGCGGCGGCCGCGTCAGCCGCTTGAACCAGTCGTCGAGCTCGGCCGTGCAGCCCTCGTCGGCCGGTGCAGGCGCCTGCGGGCGGCAATCGGGGCTGGAGGCCGGGCATGCCAGCCGCACGTGGAAATGGTGGTCGTGGCCCCAGAACGGCCTGACCTTGTGCAACCATGTCCGGTCCGTGCCGGCGGCCTCGCACAGCGCCTTCTTGATGGCGGGATGCACGAGGATGCGCTCGACTTCCGGGTAACGTGCCGCCCGCTTGATGAGCTTGACATGCCCCTCGGTCCACACCGACTTGTCGACCGAGATCTTGCTGGCGGCTACCATGTTGACCGCCGACGTGTCCTCGCGTTCCTTGGCCGTGAGCCGCCGCCCCGGCATGGGTGTCAGCCAGATGTCGGCGTCGAGCCCGATCTGATGGCTCGCGTGCCCCGTCAGCATCGGCCCGCCGCGCGGCTGCGCCATGTCGCCGACGAGAAGTCCCGGCCAGGCATCCTTGGCATTGGCATCTTTTGCCAGCTTCTCGACGAAGGCGACAAGGGCGGGATGGCCCCAGTTTCGGTTGCGGGAGAGGCGCATGGCCTGCCACGCGGGGCCATCGACAGGCAGCATTTTGGCTCCGGCGAGGCACCCCTTGGAGTAGAAGCCGATGGCGCGCGGGGCGAGATCGGCGGGCGTCTTCTGCGCGCC
>CAYWBX010000680.1:0-2394 GCA_964456015.1 uncultured Hyphomicrobiaceae bacterium
GGTGACGAGCCGCATCGCTCAACCACGGGTTGGCGGGTCAGCCGCCGGATCACGCCTGGCAGGCAGCACGATGCCCCGGCATCAAGCCGACAGCCGCTTGCGCCCCTTGGCGCGGCGGCGCGCCAGGACACGGACCCCGCCGGGCGTCGCCATGCGCTTGCGGAAGCCATGGCGCCGTTTGCGCACCAGTCGGCTTGGTTGGTAGGTTCGCTTCACGGCACCCTCTCCGATGGTCTTGGAGGCTCATTCCTCTGATCGCCGCCCTCAGCGAGCGGCACCAAAACGCGGCGTTGGCGCCAGCGATACGCCGCACCCGCCGTTCGAGCAAAAGTCCGGCGGGTTATAGGGATCCCCCGGGCGGGCGTCAACGTATCTCGGCGAGCCGGCATGGCTGGCACCCCCGCGGAACGGTCCGCGTCACGCCCCCGCCAAGGGCTGCCTCAGTGCGAAGCGATCAGGCCCCTTATCGGCTGCCCCGCGGACCTGACCGCCTGTCCCGCTCCTGAGCCTGACGATCGGCGTCGGCGATCGGCGTACACGCTGCCGGCAACGGTTCGGGCAACGGATAGGCGGCCAACTCCTCCTCAAGGACGCTTGCGTCCGTGCGCAGTCCCAGATCGGAGACATCGATGCGCACCCAGTCTCCGTGGCGGCGCCGCATCACCTCCTCCACCCCTGACGCCAGCCGCCGCCCGCTCTCCCGCGACAGCCCAAGCGCCTTGATCGTCTGCCGGAAGACCTCGATCTGCTCCTTCAGAAAGTCGATCTGCCGGGATGCATCGGCCGGATAAAGGGTTGCGATCCTGTATCGGTCGCCGGCGGAGATGCCCCGCGGGAGGGGCGAGTAGCACGGGCTCCGTTCGCCGCCGGCGAGATTTGGCGCCCGAAACCTGTAGTGCATGATCGAGTGGACGTCGTAGGCGAGGCGCAGCGCCGGCACCGGCTCGAGACGCGGCAGCATGTGACGGTAGCTGTTCGCCCGCCGCCGTGCGATCTCGCGATGGCGGCGGGGATCGACGCCCGGCGGCGCCTGCTGCGAGCAGATCACTTCGTAAAGATGCTCCCTCAGACAGACGCTGTCGGGATGCTGGTGTTCGTGACCAAGCCCCAGCGCATGGCCGATCTCATGCAGCATGCTGGCGGCGATCGCGTCCCGCCGGCGCGCCTCGCCGGTGATGGCCGAGGCGACGGCAATCCTGAGCGTCGCTTCGTGGGCTGGCGCGGCGAGACTCGTCAGACCGATGCGCGAGGAACCGACCGAAAAGCCTCGGAGCTCTTTTGCGAAGCCGATGCGGATGTCGCTTGCCCGATGCGGCGTGCAGGTGCGATAGGCCGGCGGCGCGCCGAAATCGAAGCTGACGTTGGCCACGGCCTGCCACTTCCGCGCCGCCTCCACCAGGGGCTGGCGCAGATCCGGCTGCTCGGGAAAAAAGCAGACGCTGATGCTTTGGCCGGCCGGCCAGATCATCAAATTGTAGAAGACCGAAAGATTGTGCAGCAGGCGCCAGTCACGCCGCGTCAGCGAGGCGGGCGGCTCCATCGGCTCCGAGGCGCCGGCCGGCCGGGTGCCGACCGCCAGCGCCCACGCTTGCAGGACCGCCAGGGAGAACCAGAAAACCCGCCGTAATCCGCTCCCAGGGCACGATCCCGCCTCTTCACCCCGAGCCTCGCGCATCCAGGCGGCCTCGTCTCAGTCCAATCGGATCTCGACCATGCCCAGCCGTCCGAAATCCGCGACCGAGCGGCTCCCCGCCTCGGCGTAGACGATGCCCGTCATCGAGCCGGTGGTGAGAACCTCGCCCGCAGCGATCTCGAAACCGAGGCTTCCCACGCGGTTGACCAGCCAGACAAGCGATTTGAACGGGTGTCCGAGCACCAACGCGCCGGTTCCCTCCGCCGCTACGCGGCCGTCGATCAGATGCCGCGCCCGGTGGGCGGAATAGTCAATACTGCGCCAGTCGGTCACGGGTGTGCCGAGCACGATGCCGCCGTTGACGCCGCAATCGGCGATGGCGCTGCCGGGGCTCTCGAACGGCACGCTCGTGAAGCGGGGGGCGATGATCTCAAACGCCGGAATCATGGCGTCCATCGCGTCGAGCACCTCGGTCTCGCTCCACCCCGCCGGCCTCGGTGCAATCCGGCGTCCGGCGCGAAACGCAAACTCGACCTCGAGCGCCACGGCCGGCTTGGCCGCGCCGATACCTCGATGCTCGAAGTCCATCGCGCTCGCGACAAACGGACTCTGCGCCACCGTGGCCTTGAAGATCGGCCCGAGGAACGGCTCCTTGAGCCCGAACTTCTGCTGGATCGGGAGCGCCGTCGCGCCCGCCTTCCAGCCGGCGACGGCATCCCCCCAGGCCGCGATGAACGCCCTCTGCACCGCGTAGCCCTCGG
>CAYWBX010000681.1:0-2394 GCA_964456015.1 uncultured Hyphomicrobiaceae bacterium
TCGTTGCCAGAGCTTGCGGCGCGCTGGACACGCTGCTCGCGCTCGGCCTCCTCCTGCAGCCTGGCCCGCCGCTCGAGAAGCTGACGCTGCTCCTGCTCGGCCGCCGCGCGGCGCGCGGCCTCGCGGGCTGCAGCCTCGCTCACCGCAGCATCCTCGCGCGCCCGCTCTGCCCTGCGCTCCTTCTCGGCGGCGTCCTGCATCTCCTTTCGCTTTTCGAGCAAAGCCTTCTGCTCGGGCGTCAGAGCCGGGTCGGAGAACGTGGTGTTGACCTTGAGCGCGGCTCTGAGCTGCTCCCCGGTCTGGACCGAAGTCGCCGGTCCCTGGCCCACACGCGATGCCGGCTCGATCACTGCAGGCTGGCCGGCGGGAGCATCGGCCGGCGCCGTTGCCGCCCGGCGTTCCGGCGGCGCCGGCGGACGAACGCCAATCGACGCTGCGACGGCGGCGACCGCGATCACGCCTGCGGCGGCCGCCAGCACGCCGGGCCGACGCAGCCAGCCGCGACCATCTCCCGCCGGGGCGTCGCGCGCGCCGGCGAGGGAGGAGAACGACGCGGCTCTGACACTTTCCGGCTCCGCGGCGGTGGCCGACCGCTCGGACGTTGCCCGAGGCGCTCGCACGGCCGGCGTCTCCGGCCACCCATCGGAGAACAACATCGCTCGCCATTCGGCGACGGTCTGCGGCCGCTCGGATTGCCTGAGGCGCAGTGCCCGTTCGACGCCGGCGAGAAACCCCGGCCGGTAGGCTGCCGGATCGGACACTGCGGCCGTTATCGGCACAAGCTCATCCCCGATCAACCGGTCTGTCGCTTCCGGCGGCACCTTGCCGGTGACGGCTCGATACAGGGTGGCGCCAAGCGCATAGATGTCGGACCAAGGCCCCTGCGCGCGGCCGGTCGTCGTATACTGCTCAGGGGGTGAGAAGCCCGTCTTGACGATCGCCGACATCACCTGCGAGCGCTGCGCGATCGCCTGGCGCGCGGCGCCGAAGTCGATGAGGCACGGCGTGCCATCGCGCCGCACCATGATGTTGTCGGGGGCGATGTCGCGGTGCAGCAGGTCCTGACTGTGAACGAACGCAAGCGCGTCGAGCAGCGGCGCGAGCACTCCGTCGATCTCGGCTTGCGTCGGCGGGCGTCCGAGACCGTCGAGCCAACTCTTGAGGCTCTGGCCGTCCTCGTAAACGAGAACCATGTAGGCGGTGCGGTTGGCCTCGAACACGTCGGTGACGTCGACGACATTCGGATGCTTGCAGCGGGCCAATGCGCGCCCTTCGAGGAGGAAGCGGTCGAGCGCCCACTTGAACGTGCCGGGGTCGGTCGGGCGCACCTGCGACGTGGTGCCGTCGCGGTAGGCGAACTGGCGCGGGAAATGCTCCTTGATGGCAAATGTCCGGCCGAGACCGTCGTGGCGGGCGATGTAGGTGATGCCGAAGCCGCCGGCGGCCAGAACGGCCTCGATCGTGTAGCGATTGTCGAGGCGGGTGCCGGATTTCAGGGCCGTGAAGCCATGCGGCGTCGCTGCGCGGGTTGCCGCATCCCCTTCGCCATCCGTCTCATCCTGGCTCATGTCTGCCGCCGGCCTTTGCTCTCGCTGTGGGCGCGGAGAGACTACGCCAGCCGGCGTTCCTGGGCTATGAGGAAGCCCAACGCTTTCTGCGGTCCGGACCTTGCGGCGGGCGCCGGCCCGGACCCATATCCCACCTGTCGAATGAGGAAGACTGAACGATGGTCGGCAATGCGCTTCCGTATCGGCCTTGCGTCGGCCTGATGATCGTGAACCGAGAGGGCCAGATCTGGGTCGGCCGCCGCATCGGCGCTCCCCTCCAGGACGGCTCCGTCGGTTGGTGGCAGATGCCGCAAGGCGGGATCGACGAGGGCGAGGAGCCCGCGGCCGCGGCCTTGCGCGAGCTTGCCGAGGAGACTGGGATGCGCACGGGCCGCATCATCGCAGAAAGCGCCTACTGGCACGCCTACGACCTGCCTCCCGGTCTCGTCGGCAAGGTCTGGGGCGGACGCTATCGCGGTCAGAAGCAGAAATGGTTCGCCATCCGCTTCGAGGGACCCGACAGCGAAATCGACATCTGGCCGCGCGATCATGACCCGGAGTTCGACGCCTGGCGGTGGGCCGAGCTTGACGATCTGCCGCGGCTGATCGTGCCCTTCAAGCGCGACGTCTACAGCAAGGTGATCGAAGAGTTCCGCCCGTTCGTGACGCCGGTCTAACCGCGCCGGATCGTTGCGCTGGCAGCCGCAAGCCGGCCGCTAGGCGAGGCCCTTGAATTCGCCGCGGAAGTAGTCGAGCGGCTCGGCCTTCTCGGCGAAGCGGCATACCCGGACGCGGCCTATGAAGAGGGAATGCGACTCGACCTCGTGCTCGGCGACCAGCTAACAGT
>CAYWBX010000682.1:0-2393 GCA_964456015.1 uncultured Hyphomicrobiaceae bacterium
CACAACATCTACCTGCGCCGCGCCGAGAAGGGCGAGAACAAGGTGATCGGCATCGCCGCTGAGAACCTTGCCGACCCCGGTACGGGCTGCAAGCTCTGATCGCAGCAGGTGCCGGCGTGAGCGGGATGCTGCACTGCCGGCGCCCTGCCGCCGCGCGTTCACTTCAGGCGCCGCCAGACCGTCTCGATGCTGTTGCCGCCGGAAGCGGCCGGCACTCGCCAGACCAGTTCGTCGCCCGAGAACGAGACGATCGGACGGGGCTGTGAGGTGCCGGTCCAGTTCGGGAACGTGCTGGCGGTCATGTTCAAGGTCACGACCTTGTCGGCGATCGTGTAGGTCCCGATGGCGCTGGTTGCGCCCTTGACCACGGCGGCGTTTTCCTCCGGCGTGCCGGTCATGCGATTGTTCGAGGCGAATTTGGGCACGTCGGAGCGCATGAAGAACTGCGAGAAATACCCGTTGGCCGTCAGGATCAGCTGCGTGTGAGGATTGTCGCCGAAGGCGGGCGTGCGCTTGCCGTCGGGCGCGACGGTCTCGATCTTGACGACGGACCAAACGCCAGCAAGCTGGTCGGGCGTCTGGGCGGCGAGCGGAACCGATCCGAGGAGGACGGCGACAGAGGCCAAGCCGATGCGTTGCATGCATGAACTCCTATGAGGAACGACCAAAGTAGAGGTGCCGCTGTGGGCACGCTGGAGGTTAGCACGGTGCTGCAGTCGTTGGCGGGGGGCCGGCCAAAGGCAGGCGTCGTCGCCATTCCGGCCGACTTCGGCGGCGACGCCCCGTGACGGGAATCGAAGTCGGGGGCATCGAACTCGAGGTGCGGGTCATCCCGGGGGACGCGCAGAGACCGTGGCTCGTCTTCCTGCACGAAGGGCTCGGCTCGGTCTCGCTCTGGAGGGATTTTCCCGACAAGCTGGCGCGGCGCACCGGTTGTCCGGCGCTCGTCTACTCGCGCCGCGGCTATGGCCGCTCGGAGCCGCTCCGAGGTCCGCGCGAGCCCGACTTCATGCACGTCGAGGCGCTCGAGGTTCTCCCCGCGCTGCTCGCGCATTACAGCATCGAGCGACCGATCCACATCGGCCATTCCGACGGCGCTTCGATCGCGCTCATTCACGCCGCGTCTTCGCCAGCGGCCACGCGGGCGGTGGTGCTGATGGCGCCGCATGTCATGGTCGAGCCGGAATCCCGTCGGTCGATCGCGCGCATCACGCAGGTCTATGAGACGACGGATCTGCGGGCGCGGCTTGCGCGCCATCATGCGCATGTCGACGATGCCTTTTACGGCTGGTCGCGCATCTGGCTCGACCCGCGCTTTCAAAACTGGTCGCTTGCGCCCGAATGCCGGCGGCTCGAGGTTCCGGCGCTGCTCATCCAGGGCACGGACGACGAGTATGGCACGCTCGCCCAGCTCGATGCCATCGAACGCGCGTCGCGCGGGATTACGCGACGTCTGGTGCTCGAGCAGTGCGGACATTCTCCTCACCGGGATCAGGAAGGTGCGGTCATCGCGGCGATCGGCGAGTTTCTGAGTGATCGGGTGCTGACGGCGGACTGAGGCCAGCGCACCAGCCGGTCGGCGCATCCTGAGCGGGATGGGTTGCAGCCCCGGTCAGCAACCGAGCGAGGCGGTCCCGGCTCTCGTGCGCCGCCGAGTACGTCCGGCGTTTGACGGTCCTCGGCCCGCCGTGCCAGCTTCACCGGCATTGGTGCAATGCAACGACAGCTGGGAGCGATGCGAATGGCCGGGTGCATGACGGGCAAGGTGTTGGTGGTGACGGGCGCGGGCCGCGGCATCGGCCGCGAAATGGCGCTCCTTGGTGCGCGGGAGGGTGCCAAGGTCGTCGTCAACGATCTCGGCGGCAGCGTCGACGGCGAAGGCGGGGCGAGCCAGGCTCCGGCCGAAGAGGTGGTCGCCGAGATCAGGAAGGCCGGCGGCGAGGCCGTCGCCAACTTCAACTCCGTCGCCGACCCGGCGAGCGCGCAGGCGATCGTCAAGACCGCGATCGATCATTTCGGGCGCATCGACGCCGTCATCAACAATGCCGGCATCCTGCGCGACCGGATCTTCCATCGCATGTCGATCGAGGACTGGCGGCAGGTGATCGACGTGCACCTCAACGGCGCCTTCTATGTCAGCCGCGCGGCGGCCAACTACTTCAAGGAGCAGGAATCGGGCGCCTTCGTCCATTTCACCTCCACCTCCGGCCTCATCGGCAACTTCGGCCAGGCGAATTACGCCGCCGCCAAGCTCGGCATCGTCGGGCTCTCGAAGGGTATCGCGCTCGACATGGCCCGCTTCAACGTGCGCTCGAACTGCATCTCGCCGTTCGCCTGGAGCCGCATGATCGGCACCATCCCGACCGACACGCCCGAGCAGCAGGCGCGCGTCG
>CAYWBX010000683.1:0-2389 GCA_964456015.1 uncultured Hyphomicrobiaceae bacterium
AGGCGCACGACGTTCTCCTGTGCATTGCCGAAGGCCGCTACGTGACGGAGGACGGCCGGCGGCGAGTGACGCGCGAGCACCACTTCAAGAGCGCCGAGGCCATGGCACGGCTTTTTGCGGACCTGCCGGAGGCGCTCGGCAATACGATCGAGATCGCCAAGCGGTGCGCATTCCGGCCGAAGGGGCGCAAGCCGATCCTGCCGAGCTTCGTGAAGACGCAGGCCGGCGCGAGCGAGGAGCAGCGGCTTGCCGCCGAGGCGGCGGAGCTGCGCCGGCAGGCGGAGGAGGGGCTCCAACGGCGGCTTGCCGAGACGCCGCTCGCAGAGGGGTTCACGCGCGAAGATTATGCAAAGCGGCTCGCCTATGAATGCGACGTCATCGCGAAGATGAAGTTTCCGGGCTACTTTCTCATCGTCGCCGACTTCATCCAATGGTCGAAGGCGAACGGCATCCCGGTCGGACCGGGGCGCGGCTCGGGTGCAGGCTCGCTCGTCGCATGGGCGCTCACCATCACCGATCTCGATCCGATGCGCTTCGGGCTCCTGTTCGAGCGGTTCCTCAATCCCGAGCGCGTGTCCATGCCCGATTTCGACATCGACTTCTGCCAGGACCGGCGCGAGGAGACGATTCGTTACGTGCAGCAAAAGTACGGCGCCGATCGGGTGGCGCAGATCATCACGCATGGCAAGCTGCAGGCGCGCGCCGTGCTGCGCGATGTCGGACGCGTGCTGCAAATGCCCTACGGGCAGGTCGACAAGCTGTGCAAGCTCGTGCCGAACAATCCAGCCAATCCGGTAACGCTCAGGCAAGCGATCGACGGCGAGCCGCGGCTCCAGGAGGCGGCAAAGGAAGAGCCGGTGGTGGCGCGGCTTCTCGAGATCGCGGAGAAGCTCGAGGGGCTTTACCGGCACGCGTCGACCCATGCCGCCGGCATGGTCATCGGCGACCGGCCGCTCGACGAACTCGTGCCGCTCTATCGCGACCCAAGGTCGGATTTCCCCATCACGCAGTTCAACTGGAAGATGGTCGAGGCGGCGGGCCTCGTGAAGTTCGACTTCCTGGGCCTCAAGACGCTCACCGTGCTCAAGAAGGCCGTCGATCTCATCCGGAAGGGACGCGGCATCGACGTCGACCTGTCGAAGGTGCCGATCGGCAACGACACACCCGAGGCGAAAGCGGCCTACGAGCTTCTGGCCAAGGCGGATACGGTCGGCGTGTTCCAGCTCGAGTCGACGGGGATGCGCGAGAGCCTCAAGCGGCTGAAGCCCGACCGCTTCGAGGACATCATCGCCATGGTGGCGCTCTACCGGCCGGGCCCCATGGACAACATCCCGACCTACATCAACCGCAAGCACGGCGATGAGCCGATCGAGTATCCGCATCCGATGCTCGAGCCGATCCTGAAGGAGACCTACGGCGTCATCATCTACCAGGAGCAGGTCATCCAGATCGCGCAGGTGATGGCCGGCTACACGCTCGGCCAGGCCGACCTCTTGCGCCGCGCCATGGGCAAGAAGGACAAGAACGAAATGGCCGCGCAGAAGGCCAAGTTCGTCGAAGGCGCGATGCAGAAGGGCGTGCCGAAGGAGGATGCCACCTACATCTTCGAGCTGGTCGACAAGTTCGCTGGCTACGGCTTCAACAAGAGCCACGCGGCGGCCTACGCGCTCGTCTCGTACCACACCGCCTATCTCAAGGCCAACTTCCGGCCGGAGTTTCTGGCCGCCTCGATGACGCTCGACATCTCGAACACCGACAAGCTGGCGATGTTCGCCGCCGAGGCGCGGCGCGCGGGCATCGAGGTGCGGCCGCCCTGCATCAACGGCTCGGAAGTCGAGTTCGACACGGAACCGCCGAAAGGCGAGTTCAAGGGAGCGATCCGGTATGCGCTTGCGGCTCTCAAGAACATCGGATCGGCCGCGGTGGCGTCACTCGTGGACGAGCGGCGGGCGAACGGGGCGTACCGGGACCTTGGCGATTTCGCACGCCGGTTCGATCCGAAGGCGCTCAACAAGCGCGCGCTCGAGACCCTTGCGATGGCGGGTGCGTTCGATCGCCTGGAACGGAGCCGGGCCCTCGTCCACGGCAACATCGACCAGCTGATGGGCATCGCCGCGAAACAGGCGGCCGACCGGGCCGAGGGGATGCGCGATTTCTTCGGCGGCGGGGGTGGGGAGGGAGCGGAGCTGCTCAAGCTCAGGCCCGTGAAGGCCTGGACGCCGATGGAGCGGCTTCAGAACGAGTTCGCCGCGATCGGCTACTTCCTCTCGGGCCATCCGCTCGACGAATACGCCGCAATCCTGCCGAAGCTCGGCGTTGAGCGGTATGCGGATTTCGAGGCGAAGGCCGGCTTCGGCGTCACGGCTGGCAGACTTGCGGGCATCGTCGT
>CAYWBX010000684.1:0-2387 GCA_964456015.1 uncultured Hyphomicrobiaceae bacterium
GACGCCGGCGTCAGGCGCGACCGACGTGGGCCGACTTGGTTAACGTCTTGACGTCCCGGGGCGGCGCCCTTGCTACTTGCCCATCGCGCAATAGGGCCGGTCAGCCCAGGCTCTGGTTGATCGAGATCAAGCGCTCTGGGGCCGGGGCGGCGCGAATTGCCGCAAGCCGCCGCTCATGCGGGCTGCGGCACGATGAGCGGTGGCGGCACATTCAGCCGCGGCAGGAAAACCGCCGTCTCGGCTTCGACACGCACTGCGCCCGATGCCACCATGGAGAGCGCCAGCGGATAGAGCTTATGCTCGGCTTCGAGAACGCGCGCCGCCAAAGAGTCTTCCGTGTCGCCCGGCATCACGGGTACGGCGGCTTGCGCGATGATGGGGCCGGAATCCATCTCGAGCCGTACGAAATGAACGGTGCATCCCGTGATCAGAGCGCCCGATTCCAGAACGCGCCGATGAGTATGCAGCCCGGGAAATGCGGGCAGCAGCGAGGGATGGATGTTGAGCTGCCGGTCCTTCCAGCGATCGACGAACCCGCCGGTCAAAAGGCGCATGAAGCCGGCATTGCAGATGAGCTCCGTGCCGTGATCCACAAGGGTCTGGTGCAGCCGCGCCTCGAACGCCATGCGCGTTGCGAACTGGCGATGGTCGATGGCCACGGCCTTGAGTCCCCGCTCGAGCGCCCAGGCGAGCCCGAGCGCCTCGGGACGGTTCGAGACGATCACGGCGGGCTCGGCCGGAAAGTCCGGCGCCTGCATGGCCTGCACCAGGGCCTGCATGTTCGAGCCGCGGCCCGAGATCAGGATCGCCGTACGCTTCTTGGCCATGCTGTGCTCGTCTCCCTGGCCCGGTCTCAGTCGGCGCCGCCACATGCTCTCGCTCGCCGCGACGGCGGGCCGGTTGCTGATCGCGCGGAGAGCGCGGCAATGCAAGCGTTCCGCGACCCCTGCGTCGCGGCGGGGCCGGCGTTCATGCGCGCGTGCCGATCAACGCGTTCTCGCGGCCTGCCGGCAGTGGGCGCGCCAACCGTCGGCGGGCCGAGCTCGCGGCCGGGGGTCGCCAGACCGGGCTCAGATCGCCAGCCGACCGCTGTAGCGCACCGCTTCCGCCTCTCCCTTGCCCTTGGCGGGCGATTTGATCCCGCGGCCGGCCTCAACTGCCCCGAGAATCACCGGTTGGTCTCCCGCTTCCTTGAACGCCTTGATCACAGCATCCGTGCGATCCCGCGCGGCGATCACGACCATGCCGATTCCACAATTGAACGTTCTGAGCATTTCTGGGTCGTCGAGTTGTGCGGCGCGCTTGAGCCAGCCGAACACCGGCGGCGGCCGGACGGCGGCGAGATCGATGTGCGCCGCTAGGGACGACGGCATGACACGGGGCACGTTCTCCGAAAGGCCGCCGCCCGTGATGTGCGAAAGGGCTTTGATGGCGCCTTGCGGGCCGCCGCCGCCCGTCGCCCTGAGCGCCGCCAGCACCGGGCGTACATAGATGCGCGTCGGAGCGAGCAGGGCTTCGCCCAGCGTCCGCATCGGGTCGAAGGGCGCGGGCTCGTCCCAGCGGCGTCCCTCGTGCGCGACCAGCCTGCGGACCAGCGAGTAACCGTTGGAATGGACGCCCGAGGACGGCAACCCGATGATGACGTCGCCGATCGCGACATCCTGGCGCGGGAGAATCTCCCCGCGCTCGACCGCCCCGACGGCGAAGCCGGCGAGGTCATAATCGGTCCCCGCATAAAGGCCCGGCATCTCCGCCGTCTCGCCGCCGATGAGCGCGCATCCGGCGTCGCGACAGCCGGCCGCGATGCCGGCGACGACCCGCCGCGCGGTTTCGACCTCGAGCCGGCCGGTTGCAAAATAATCCAAAAAAAACAATGGTTCTGCGCCTTGCACGACCAGATCGTTGACGCACATGGCGACCAGATCGATGCCGATCCCATCGTGCCGGCCGGTTTCGATGGCGATCTTGAGCTTCGTGCCGACTCCGTCGTTGGTCGCAACCAGGACGGGGTCGCGAAAGCCTGCGGCCTTGAGATCGAACAGTCCTCCGAATCCGCCAAGGTCGGCATCGGCGCCCGGTCGCCGCGTCGCCTTGACCAGCGGCTTGATCGCCTGCACGAGAGCGTTGCCGGCGTCGATGTCGACGCCGGAATCGCGATAGGTCATGCTTGGCTTGTGCGTGCGGTCTTTCTCGCTCATCCGTCCATCCTGCGTCGGTCGCTCCGGCAAGGTGGGGCCGTGTCGCCGCGCACAGCATAGCCGAAGCAACCGCAAAGACATCGCACGCGCACGGTTTTCCTGACGGAAAATCCTACTTTTGCCCCAGATTCTGCGCGAGAGAAGGCGCTCTGCGGCGAATGGACGGTGGAGGGGAGGCGAGCCGATGAG
>CAYWBX010000685.1:0-2376 GCA_964456015.1 uncultured Hyphomicrobiaceae bacterium
AGCACGAGCAACCGCGCGCCCGGCACCGCCATGTAACCGAGCCGGTGCCGCGTCTCGTGCTGCCATTCCTTGCCCGCCGGAAACGGCATGTCCACGAACACCAGCTTGTCAAAGTCCAGCGCCGGGTTCTTGAACATGACGCGGCGTTTGAGTTCGCGAACGCGGAAATAAGTCGCTGTCGAAGCCTCCGCCTTCTCCAACGCCGCCAGTTCCTCCGCCGCGTCCACGCCCAGCCGCGCCGCCAGCTCCCGCGTCCACTTGATCTCGTCCCGAATCCGCTCCGCCGTCGGCTTGCCGTCGGCTTGGAACAGCCAGTCGCGCTCCAACGCTTCGCGCGCCTCCGCCGCCGTGAGGCTGCGCGTCTCCGGCGTCCGCGGCGTCACGTAGGGCGCCACCGCCTCCTGCACCTGCGGCCGCCAGACGATGCGCCGGCCGGCCTCGAACATCAGCTCGATCCACTCCGGCGAGAACTGCGCCGCGTCGCCGCGCGCCTTCAACGCCGCAAACTTCTTCTCGACCGACGCCGCCTCGCTCCACCGCTTCAGATCGTCGGCCGTCTGCTTCTTCCGCTGCGCGTCGGTCAGCGGCTTGTATTCCGTCATCATCTCCACCAGCCGTCCCGCCACTTCGAGATGGAACTCGTTGCCCTTCGAGCGCAGATAGCTGCCGGGATTCGCGGCCGTCCAAAGCTGGAACTGGCCGCACTCCTCCGGATAGTTCGCCTTCAACCGCTGGAGCAACAGCGCCGTCACCTTCGCGTCGAGCCGCACGTTTTTCTCGACCGTGTTGCGGCGCGTGCCTGCGAGCGTCTCGGCGAACGACTTGCCCGGCGCGTAGATCGCCTCGACCGCCGCCTGTGCCGGCCCCGATGAGCGCGCGAGCGCCTCGATGCCGTTTCGGTAAAGCCTCCGAACCTCGTCTCCCGTCAGCGCGTCGCTGTAGATGCGCAGCTCGTCCATCTGGCCGCGGAAAAGCTCGCCGCCGTTGTTGGAGCCGATGCAACCGCGCGCGGGACCGCCCGCGACAATGTTGCCGGGCCGCGCCAACGCGCCGACCTGCGCGCCATCCAGATAAACGCGCATCACTTCCCCATCGAACACCGCCGCGGCGTGGTGCCACAGTCCGTCGGCCACCTGCGCCGGCTCGATTTTCGCGTCACACTCGATGTAGCCGCCGATGTTCAGGCCGAGCGAGAGGATGCGGCCGTTTTCCTGGAACGAGAACAGCACGCGGTTGTTGCCGTCCTCCTTGCGGAAGATCTCGTTGTAGTGATCGAACCCCGCCGGCTGGACCCACACGCTGAACGACATCTTCGCCATCGCGCCGAACGCCGGCTTCCCGCCACAGCGCAGCAGATGCCGGCCCGTGAAGTTCAATCCGCCATCAAACACACCCGCCACGCGCTCGAATCCCGCCGACGTGCGCTCCGCCGCCGCATCACAGCCATTACCGCTCGCATCGCGGCACACGCTCCCCATCGCCTCGTCGAACGTCCAGTAGGCGACGAGCGGCTTGTCGAGCTTGAGCGGTTCACCGGGCGCGGCGATGGCCAACGCAGCCGATGCCGAGAGGCTGAGGATGATCGCAGGCGGTTTCATTCTTCTATTTCCGTATGGTTTTATTACCGAAATACGTTTTGATAAATAAAATAGCTTCCGGCTGGAGGCAAGCTCATTTTCTTGTTCCCGGACGCCGTGCCCGGCCCACAAGCACGAAGGCCGGCCCCGGCGAACCGGGACCGGCCTTGTGTTTCCCCAGAGACCGACGTTTACACGTCGTAGTAGAGGAAGAACTCGTAAGGATGCGGCCGCAGGCGGACGGCGTCGTATTCCTTGCGTTTGAGTTCGATGTAGGTCTCGATCAGGTCCTTGGTGAACACATCGCCCTTGAGCAGGAACTCGTGGTCGGCCTCCAGCTCGCGGAGCGCGCCGAGCAGGTTGTCGGGCACGGTCGGGACCTTCGCCAGTTCCTCCGGCGGCAGCTCGTAGATGTTCTTGTCGAGCGGTTCGCCGGGGTCAATGCGGTTCTGGATGCCGTCGAGGCCTGCCATGAGCATCGCGGCGCAGGCGAGGTAGATGTTCGCCGCCGGATCGGGCGGACGATACTCGAGGCGCTTGGCCTTCGGGTTCTCCGAGTAGGTCGGGATGCGGATGGCGGCGGAGCGGTTGCGCGAGCTGTAGGCCAGGTTCACCGGCGCCTCGTAGCCGGGCACCAACCGCTTGTAGCTGTTGGTGGTCGGGCTGAGGATGGCGCAGAGGGCCTTGGCGTGCTTCAAGAGACCGCCGATGTAGTAGAGGGCGGTGTCGCTGAGGCCGGCGTAGCCTTTGCCGGCAAAGAGCGGCTTGCCCTTCTTCCAGAGCGACTGGTGGCAGTGCA
>CAYWBX010000686.1:0-2371 GCA_964456015.1 uncultured Hyphomicrobiaceae bacterium
GCGCACCACCATGGCCTGCGCCTCGGCGGCCATCGCGGGCGCCGACAGCATTGCCGTGCTGCCGTTCACCTGGGCGCTCGGGCGACCGGACGCCTTCGCGCGGCGCATCGCGCGCAACACCCACCACGTGCTGATCGAGGAAAGCGGCCTCGATCGCGTCGTCGATCCGGCCGCCGGCAGCTTCGCGATCGAGGCCCTGACGAGCGATCTCGCGCGAAAGGCCTGGGAGGAGTTTCAGGCGATCGAGGCGCAGGGTGGCCTGGGGCCGGCCCTGGTCGGCGGGCTCATCGCCGAGCGGATCGCGGCCACCGCCGAGGCCCGCGGCAAGCTCATCGCCACAGGTCGCCTCGAACTGACCGGCACCTCGGCGTTCCCGAAGCTCGGGCCCGACGGCGTGACGGTCGCCGCTCATCCCCTGCCGCTTCCCGCCGATCTCAACGGCGTCCGCATTGCGCCGCTTGTCCAGCGCCGGCTGGCGGAGCCCTTCGAGGCGTTGCGAGACGCCGCCGACGCCTTCAGCGCCCGTCACGGCGCTCCGCCCCGGGTCTTTCTCGCCTCGCTCGGCCCGCTGGCGGTTCATTCCACCCGTTCGACCTGGATCACGAATTTCCTCGCCGCCGGCGGCATCGAGGCCATTGCGACCGACGGGTTCGACACATCGGCCGAGGTTGGTCGCACGTTCGCCTCGAGCGGCGCCTGCGTCGCCTGCATCTGCTCGACCGATGAGGTTTACGCCGAGCGCGGGGAAGCGGCGGCAGCGGCGCTGAAGTCGGCGGGCGCCACCCGCGTCTATCTCGCCGGCCGCCCGAAGGAGCAGGAGCCCGGCTTAAGAGCGGCGGGTGTCGATGCGTTCATCTTTGCCGGCGTCGATGCCATTGCGACGCTCGCCGAGCTGCATCGGGCGCTTGGTGTCTCCTGAAGCGATGCGCTGCGGGCAAAGCGGCGCGCCGCGAGAATCCGGCGAATGCAGGAGATATGCGTCGCGGGGGCGTCCGGCCTGAAGGCTCACGTCAGCGAAGCACCGGCAGTTCCGAACGCGGATAGCCGGCCTCGATCGGAATGCGCAGCACTTTGGCCCCCGCCCGCTCCTCCATCACCGGCTGCACCGGGACGATCCGGCGCCTCCGCGCGGCCGCCATGGCCTCGCCGACCGATCGCCACGTCGCCAGCAGCTCGAGCGTGCATCGCGTCACGGCGACCAGCGTGCGCTTGCCGGCCTCGGCCTCACGAAGCGCCTCCGCGGGGCTGATCCACACGCCTTCCGCCGACTCGCGCCTGTCCAGATTGGCGCGCTGCGCGAGGGGCGCCGCCGCCAGGAAGAAGTGCGTGTCGAACCGCTTCGGCACCCAGGTCGGCGTGATCCAGTGTCCGAAGTGAACCATCTCGTCCGCGGCCAGCGTCAGGCCCTCGCGTCGCACCATGGCGAGAAACCGGCCGGCGCGTTGCTTGCGATCGGCGCCGCGCTCGGCCGCGACCAGCCGATAGGCCGCCTCGGCGCCAATGAGGCCGCCGCTCCCCTGCCGCGCAAAGAGAAGTCCGGTCTCCTCGAAGGTCTCGCGCACCGCCGCCACCCAGAAGGGGTGCGCGGGATGCGGCGCAGCCGTCGGGGCGAGGTCCTGCCAGTCGCTCGCCGCATCCTCCGCATCGACCTTGCCGCCGGGAAACACGAATGCGCCCGCGAACGTCTGCCCGCTGCCCTGATGGCGCTCCATCATGAAAACCTCGAGCCCTCCGCCGCTCCCAGCGTCGCGCAGGATCACAACCGAGGCGGCGGCGGCCGGCGAGGCAGGTTCGGCAACAGGCGTCGTCATGCGATTTTCGGTCCCTTCGCTGGCACTTAAGGGAAGACATCGGGCGCGCATGGTCGGCGCTCGCGCGCATCCTGTCCAGACAAATTGGTGCGGCCGTTACTTGGCGGAGGGTCAGCTCTGACCGTAGTGTAGATCACCCCAACCGCCGAACGACCAGACGGAGCAGCCGGCAATGCAACGCGCCAATCAGCGGATCGCCTTCTTCAACGGCCAGTATGTGCCTGAGTCCGAGGTCAAGGTGCCCTTCCGCGACCGCAGCTTCCTCTACGGCGACGGCTGCTTCGACATGACCCGGACGTTCAACGGCAGGCCATTCCGCGTGAAGGAGCACATCGAACGCTTTTACCGTTCGCTCGCCTATCTGCGCATCGACATCGGTATGACCCAGGACGAGATGATCGAGGTGACTCACGAGGTCGTGCGCCGCAACGCCCACCTACCAGCCCCCCACACCCCCCGCGGCGGCCGGGCGGCGCTAACGCGCCCCCCCGACCGTCCGCAGCCGGTTCTCGAAATTAGCGGCTGAAGCGTCCGCCGCCGAGGTGTACGCGGGAGCCGGG
>CAYWBX010000687.1:0-2366 GCA_964456015.1 uncultured Hyphomicrobiaceae bacterium
TACGCCGCGCACCGGCGCAGGCCGCCCGCGGCCGTGAGGCCCGTGAGCATCGCGTAGCGCACGCGCTCCTCGAGCGACAGCTTGGCATGGCGGTTCATCGCCGCAATCATGATCTCGTCGCAAAGCTCGGACCGGGCGACGCCGAGCCCAAGCTGGATGCCGGTGATCACCGAGTTCACCGCCCCCTCCAGCGTGGAAAAGGGACAGACGGCCGCCATGGTCGCTTCCGGGATGCCGTAGAGGCGGACGGTGAGCTCGGTCATGATGCCGAGCGTTCCTTCCGAGCCTACCATCAGCTTGGTGAGATCATAACCGGCCGAACTCTTGCGCGCCCGTCGCGCCGTGCGCACGACCGATCCGTCCGCAAGCACCGCAGTCACGTTCAGCACGTTGTCACGCATCGTGCCATAGCGCATGGCGGTGGTGCCCGAGGCGCGCGTCGCCGCCATGCCGCCAATGGTCGCTTCCTCGGCGCCGGGATCAACGGGAAAGAAGAGCCCCATGTCCCGCAGATGGTCGTTGAGCCTCTTGCGCGACACGCCGGGCTCGACCACGCAATCGAGGTCGCGATCGTTGACGGCGATGATGCGGTCCATCCGCCCGAAATCGAGGGAGAGACCGCCGAAGGGCGCGTTGATATGACCTTCGAGCGAGGTCCCGGCCCCGAACGGGATGATCGGCACGCGGTGCGCGGCCGCAACTCTGACGATGTCCTGCACCTCGGCGGTGCTCGTCGGCCAGATGACGGCATCGGGCGGCTCGTTCGGCAGCCACGTGAGCGTGTGGGCGTGCTGGCGGCGGAGCGCCTCCCCGGTCTGAATCCGCTCGCCGAAGCGCTGGCGCAGGACGGCGATCGCCGTCGCAATATCCCCGCGCCGCGCGCCCTCAGCAGCCGTCCTCGCAGTTGCCATCGCCTTCGCCCTTGCCTGCTTGCCGAGCACACGCCGAAAGTCCGCTTCCCGGCGAACGCAATTCGGCCGAATGACCGACGAATCAATTATGTATCGAATCTGCCACAGTCCCACATCGAACCAGTGGGCCAGCCGAGGCGAAATAGCCTTTTTTTGCCCGCTTGGATAGGGTACAGCCCGCGCCCGCCAGCCGGGGGTTCTGAATCAGACTCGGGAAGGAGTGCTCTATGTTGAGCAGGCTGCTAGTTGGAGTCCTCGCTCTGTTCGCATTCGGCGCAACCGCCAGTGCCCAGGTCGAGGTCACGCTGTCGGAAGAGACGGTTCTCAAGATCATTCCGGACGTCGACCGGATCGACACCAAGACCATTCCAGGCCGGTTCCGCGGGATCCGCGTCTATGTTCTCGACGGGACAGCGGTGGACATCAACAAGATCGACATCGTCTACAGCGACGGCTCGAAATTCACCGAAGATCGCGGCCGACTGATCCGTCTCGATCAGAAGGACGTGCGCACGCGCGTCATCGGGCCGAATAACGGCACCGGTCCGCACAAGTTCATCGATCAGATCGTGATGTACTACAAGACGGCGCCAGGCCAGCAGACGCGCGCCCGGGTGCGCATCGTCGGCGTTGCGTCGAACCCGCAGGAGGCGCGGGCCACGCGTCCGGGCGCCGTCGCCGCCCCGGCCCAGGGCCAGCCCGTCACCACGCAGCCGACCAGCCCGCAGCCCAACACCGCACCTCCCGGCACGGTGAGCGCCGGCGGCGAAGTGTTGTTCGGCGTTCAGAACGTCGGCTTCCTGGTCGATCGGGACGTCATCAAGGTCGGCAACGAATTCGGGAAGTTCGATCGAATTCGCCTGCGTGTTCTCAACAACGACATCTTCCTCAACGAGTTGCGGGTCATCTATGCGAACGGCGACCCGGACATCCTGGCGGTCGCCGCCAACATTCCGGCGAACACCCGAACGAAGTGGTTCAACCTCAAGGGTGACCGGTTCATCAAAGAGATCCAACTGGTCTATCGCAGCCGCCCGGGCTTCCGCGGGCAGGCGCGCGTCGAGGCCTATGGCGAATATGCGGAAGGTTGGCACGGTCCGGCCGCGCCGGTCGCCGCGGGCCAGCCGATCCAGCCGACGGGCGAGGCCTTCAAGCACAACCGCGGCTGGCTCTACCTCGGCGGCCAGCAGCCGCTGTTCTTCAGCGTCAGGAAGGGCCTCGCCTACGAGACAGACACCGTGTCCGTCGCCCGCAACTGGGGCTTCAATCGTTTCCGCCTTGACGTCAAGGATCGCGCCATCACGCTGAACCGCCTGACCGTTGTCTACAACGACGGCACGCAGGACGTCGTTCCGGTCGGCGCCAGGGTCGACGCCGGCTCGACGTATGGCCCGGTCAACCTGAAGCCCAAACCGGTCAAGGAAATCCAGGTCAGCTATCGCTCGCGCCTGCTCG
>CAYWBX010000688.1:0-2365 GCA_964456015.1 uncultured Hyphomicrobiaceae bacterium
CTCGACCAAAATAGCCGAAAGCGTCATGCGCCGTTACCAGTACGCGCTGCCGTTTCCGTCGCCACGGTACGAACTCGCCATGGCGTGGCGCGCGAGCATTGATAATGACAAGGGCGAAAGGCTCTTGCGCGACGTGATCCTCAGAACGGTCGGTGGGGCTCGGCGCTGGGAAAATCATGCAACATGAGCGGCTCGTGGGATGACCGGTTGGGTTTATGCGCATGCATCACCAGCTGTGCCGCAGGGGCTGGATCTGCCCCGTCTGCGGGCACGATCACATGGCGCTGCGACCGCGTCGACACACGCCCGGCCAATAGCTGCTCCTGCATATGAGTGGTCGAGGTGACGCGAGTTGCGGCTTGGCTCCGCCCGGCCATCTTGGCGTGCCGCGCCAAAGGCGTTCCAGCGCGCCGGTCTCCCGCTTCATGCCGTCCCGACCCCATTCCCCAGGCGGAGCGCGCCGCATCGCATCAACCCCTACCGCCCCTTGAGAAGCGGGTCGATCAGCTCGCGCAGCTCCGCGATCCCGACGACCGTCTTCACGAGCCGCGTCTCGACGAAGAAGTTGGGGGTGCCGATGACGCCGAGCTGGCGGCCGCGGTCCTTGATGTCGCGCAGCGCCCCGATCAGGGCCTCGTCTTTGAGGCAGGCGTCGAACTGCTCGCGCGTCAGCCCCACTTGCTGCGCCACCTTGAAGATGGCGTCGGTCTTCACCTCCTGGGCCACCCAGGCGGACTGCTGCTGCAGGAATTTCTCGTAGAGCGCCAGGTATTTGTCCATCGGCGCGCATCTGAGCGCGATGGTCGCCGTGCCGCTCGCCTTGCCGATCGGGAACTCGCGCAGGATGAGCCGGACCTGGCCCCTGTCGATGTACTCGCGCTTGAGGACCGGAAACGTCTCGGCCTGGAAGCGGCGGCAATAGGGGCAGGTGAGCGACATGTACTTGATGATCGTCACCGGCGCATCGGCGCGTCCAATTGAAAATTCCGGGATGGCGCCGGGAGTCATGATCTCGGCGCGCGTCGGATGGGCGATCACCTCGCGGCGCGGCGGCTCGCCGGGAGTATCGCTGAACGGGGAGAAGGCGGCGGCGCGCGCTCCCGCATCGGCCGACGCCGTCATCAGCCGGCTGCCGGGCGCGACCTCGCCGGAGGTGGTGAGCACCGAGGTCGCATCGCCCGCGCACCCAGCAACGAGCGCCGCGGCCATGAGGGAGGCGGCACGGACGCGGCGGCGCGGGCTGCGGGCGGCGCGCACGCGCGTCACTTCTTGGGTGCGGCAGGCGGCTGCGCGCCCTGCCCCGCGAGCAGCGGCTCGATCGCCCGGTCGAAGCCCTCGAGCGAGCTGTTGTCGAGGCGCTTGCCGTTGATGAAGAAGGTCGGCGTCGAGGTTACGCCGAAGGCCTTGTTGGCGCGGTCACGGGTGGCCGTGATGCCGTCGAGCAACTTCTGGTCCGTCAGGCATTTGTCGAAGCTCTCCTTCGTGAAGCCGGAGCCTTCGACGGCCTTGAAGAGGGCGGGCACCGGGTTGCCCTTGCCGAACGCCCAGGCCTCCTGCTCCTTGAACAACTTGGCAATGAGGTCATAGCTCTTGTCGCCGCCCGCGCAGCGCGCCAGCATCGAGGCGGCGGCGGCCAGATTGTCGAGCGGGAACTCGCGCAGGATGAGTTTCGCCTTGCCGGTGTCGATGTATTTCTTCTTGAGATCCGGATAAACGGTGTTGTGGAAGTTCGCGCAGTGCCCGCAGGTCATCGAGGCGTATTCGACGATGGTGATGGGCGCGTCGGCGTGGCCGATCACCATGTCCGGCAACGGGCCGGCCTTCATCAGCTCCTCGACGGAAACCTCCGCCGGTCCCTTTCGCGGTTGCGCCACGACGGGGGCGAGAGGCGTGACGGCGAGCGCGGCCGTGGTTGCGCCGGCGAGCACGGCGCGGCGGGACGTCGCAGCAACAAAGCGGGGGCGGGGGGTCTTCAGCACGGCGGTCTCCTGCAGGAAACGGCGGCACGGGTGCCGGTTCGGCACTCGCCTAGCACGGGTCAATCGTGGGATTAAGGCAAATCCGCGTGTGGATGTAGCCTCACCCGGTGCGACCGATCGCCGGGACCGGGCGCCGGCTCGCTCGTTTGCGCATTCCGAATCGACGCGCGGCGCCCCTTGATGCCGGCCGCCATCCGCAAGAGCGCATCGCGCAGGGCGGGAACGGAAACCGCCGCAACGGCGGGGGGCGGCTCGATGGGCTCCGGCTGCGGCCGAGCGCGGGCGATGGAAGCGGTGGGAGACGGCGCTGCGATCGGCGCCTGGAGCAGACGCAACTCGGCGACGGCGCGATAGCCGAAATAGGCGTTGATGCGCTCGACGATCTG
>CAYWBX010000689.1:0-2356 GCA_964456015.1 uncultured Hyphomicrobiaceae bacterium
GGTGCGGGACGCCATTTGCGCCATTGCCGTGCGCGATGGGGCGTCCCAGCTTTTTCACCTGCCGGTGGTGGCCGAGACCTACGACGGCTGGCTGAGCGACATTCAGTGCTTCCGATTGCGGCAGGAGCACGTCTTCAAGGCCTTCGACGAGGCGAAGGGCGGGCCGATTGCGGAGGGCAACGTCGGCGGCGGCACCGGGATGATCTGCCACGAGTTCAAGGGCGGCACGGGGACGGCCTCGCGCGTCGTCAGTCAGGACGACGACCGCTACACGGTCGGGGCGCTTGTGCAGGCGAACTACGGCGCTCGCGATCTGTTGCGCGTCGACGGCGTGCCTGTCGGGCGCGAGATCGGTCCCGCCGTCGTACCGGCGCATCGGTCCGGCCCACCGATACCCGTTGCCGAGCAAGGCAGC
The DNA here is from genome assembly GCA_964456015.1 of uncultured Hyphomicrobiaceae bacterium. GTDB lineage: Bacteria > Pseudomonadota > Alphaproteobacteria > Rhizobiales > Hyphomicrobiaceae. Next base: position 416 of record CAYWBX010000689.1, read on the forward strand.
TCCATCATCGTAATCCTGGCGACGGACGCCCCGTTGCTGCCCATCCAATGCCAGCGGCTGGCGCGGCGAGCGACGACAGGACTCGCCTGGGCCGGCGGCATCGGCGCCAACAGCAGCGGCGACATCTTCCTCGCCTTCTCCACCGGCAACGACATCGATCCCGAGCAGAGGGTGGCCACGGTCAGGACGCTGAACCCTGCCGCCATGTCCGACCTCTTCCGCGCGGCGGCCGAAGCGACGGAGGAGGCGATCCTCAACGCCATGTGCATGGCGCAGACCATGTCGGGCCGCGAAGGGCGTACCATCCACGCCCTGCCGCTCGATCTGCTGCAGGACGTGATGCGGCGATACCGGCGGGCTTGAGGGCGGCTGCGCCTCAACCCGGCTCGCTGGCGATCACCGCGAATTGGCCGGGTGTCGCGCGCGACGAGGGCGGGGCCGGCGCATCGGTGATGAGCAACGTCGAGCCCGGATGGAAGCGAGCGGCGATCTGCCTTGCCCGTGCCTCGTCGCGGAATACGATGCGCCGCATGACCTCCTGGCCGTTCCAGCGCACGATGTGCGCCTCCGACTTCGACTTGCCGGTCCCGACCGCAAGCCAGACGAGGCCGCTGCCGTCGGCGGCCGGGCCGACCAGCGAATAGGCGTGCGTGCCGAGCGGCTTGCCGGGCATCCGGAAACTGACCGGATAGGCGGCCTCAAGACGCCTGTCCTTCATCACGTAGGCCCGTCCGTCCTTGCGCGAGATGACGACGGACGTGACTGGATAGCGAACCACGGCATCCCAGGGCCCGTGCGGCTTCTTGGCGGCGATCTCACCCGTGAGCGCCCGCACCTCGGCCTCTGCAACCGCGGAGAGTATCGGGCCCGGGTGGACGACCGACGCCGGCTGCGTTCGCTCGTCGGCAATGATGACGGCCACGCCGAGGTGGGTGACCTCGTAGAGCAGGGCGGAGAACTTGAGCGGCAGCCGGACGCATCCGTGCGAGGCGGGATATCCTGGAAGGTTTCCGGCATGCAGGGCGATGCCCGTCCAGGTCAGGCGCTCCATGTTCGGCATCTGGGCGCCCTTGTAGATCGAGGAAGTGTGCCTGCGCTCCTTCTCCAGGATCTTGAACAGGCCTGTCGGCGTGCGATGCCCCGGCTTGCCTGTCGAGCAGGTGGAGACGCCGATCTCGACACCGCCGCGATAGACGTGCACGAGCTGCTCGGGCAGCGACACGATCATGACGACCGCGCCGCTCGGCGAGGCTTCGGGCTTCCAGACGAACTCGCCGGGCTTGAGGGCGACATTCGATACGTAGCGTTCCGCCGCCGCATCCGGGCAGCGCACCAGAGCAGCCGCCGCACAGGCGCCCGATATCAGAAATTCCCGCCGGCTCCGCAGACCTGGCTTCCAAGGGAAAGACAAGATTGAACCTCCACCGGCCGATCGGACTTCAATACAATTCTGATTGACCGGACAGGATTGTCAATCGAGGGGCGTTCAGCGCCTGATCTTCACTCCGACGCGCACCTCGTTGTCGGTGTAGTCCGCCCCCGGCGTCGTCGAGAAGAAGTTGGTGTGCTGGTAGCGTGCCGTCAGCGCCACCTCGCGAGTGAGATAATATTCCGCAGCCAAGGTCTCCTTCAGCTCCACCTCGGTGACGGGGGTGCCCGTGTAGTCGGTCACCGCGTATGAGAGTCCGGCGACAAGGATGAGGTTGCGCCGCAGGGCATGCCTTACCTCGACGCCCGCCTGCCGGGAGAGGGCGCCGCCGGTGAAAGCGACGTCGGATTCGGCGATGTCCGACTTGGCCGACACGATGAGCTCGGTCAGGCCCGTCGGCCGCCAGGTGAGGGACGAGTCGACAATCAGGCCCTGCGTCGGCCTCAGCCGCGCGACCTCCGGCGTCTGGATGGCGTAGCCGAGGCTCGCCTCGCCACAGAGCGTGCCGCGGA